>NZ_JAXIOO010000049.1:0-24348 GCF_049311065.1 Arthrobacter sp. 7Tela_A1
CGGGGGAACGCCGCCGTCGCCCTACGATTGGACGGTGAGCGTCGCCGAAGCAAAGAGACAACAGCAGAAGAAAGACCAGCGGAACCTGCTGATGTTCCGCGCCGGCATGGTAGGTCTTCTGCTGGGAATGTTCGGCTGGATGGTCCGCAGCAGCCTCCTGGAAGCCTCAGTGTTCCTGGCCATCGGTGCGGCCTACTCGTTCCTTGTTTGGCGCGTCGCTTCGCAGTCGGCCAGGGCTGTCACCGTGATGTCCTGGTCCCTCATAGTGAACTTCTGGACCCTGATCTCGATTGACAACCAGCATCTCCTGGCTGTGCCCGCTTCGGGCCCTTGGTTCGTTGGAATCCTGGCGGGCGGCATGGCAGCGGGCTCCGTGTGGCTGGGCCCGCACGCCGGAGCGGAGTTCGCGCCGAAGAACAAGCGCAGGCCCGACGCCGACGGCAAGTATTCCGGCGGTTGGCGGCTCGCGCTGATCAACGGTGCCTGTGCAGCCTTGCTGCTAGGAATAGGAACGGCCGCGATTGTCCTGCTGTCGCCCCCGATGCCGGCCGGTGCAGTCCTCGTGGCCTCGTTCTTCGCCGGCTGGACACTGTTTCGGTTTCCACCGGCGTTGCCGGTCAGGAACGGCCTGGTGCTGCTGGGCACACCCGCAGTCTTCGTCGTGCTGGTGATCCTGGGCGGCACCGTGGGCCTGGTGTCCCTCCCCTACTCGTGGGCATACGGCGTCATGGCGGGGATCCTGATCGGCGGACGGCATTGGGCCGGGGACCGGCTCGGTGCTCCGCGGCCGCCGTTCAACTCGCAGCACAAGCGTCGCCGCCGCAGGAAACCACGCAAGAAGCACAGCACACCGTCAGGAGGCCGTTCGCAGCCGCGCCGCCTACCGGCTCAGCCGTTCCGGGCAGCCGCAATCGGAGGACTGAAAGACTAACCCGGCTCCGGAAGATAAAGATTCTCTTGCGCTGGAATGGCAAACGAATTCCAATAGCCCAATGACAAACGATTCCGGCTCGGACGCGTCAAAACCAGAAACCGGGCTGAAGCGGGCAATTGGTACGCCGCTGCTGTTCGCGTTCATCGTGGGCGACACTCTGGGTGCCGGCATCTACACCCTGGTAGGCACCATGGCCTCCGACGTCGGTGGCGCAATTTGGATACCCCTGCTGATCGCACTGGTCGTCGCGCTGCTCACGGCCGCGACGTACGCGGAGCTGATCACCAAGTACCCGCACGCCGGCGGCGCCGCGCGCTACGTTGACCGGGCCTTTGGCATCCCCTTTCTGTCCTTCCTGGTCGGCTTCCTGATGATGGCCTCCGGAATCACGACAGCCGCTACCCTAGCGAACGCTTTCGCGGGCGACTACCTGACAGCGCTCATCGATGTGCCGGCCGCCCCGGCAGCGGTCGTGTTCATCATCGTGCTGACGCTGATCAACCTGCGCGGCGTCCGGGAGTCCCTGACCGCCAACCTCGTGGCGTCCATCATCGAGGTCAGCGGCCTGGTCATCGTCATTTTCGTCGCTGGAATCGTCCTCACCTCGGGGAACGGGGAGCCCTCCCGGCTCCTCGAATTCGCACCGGACATACCGCCCCTCGAAGGCGCCTTCGCCGCATCCATCGTGGCCTTCTTCTCGTTCCTCGGCTTCGAGGCGGCAGCAAACATGGCCGAGGAGGTGCGCAACCCGTCCAAGTCCTACCCCCGGGCGCTGTTCGGCGCCATCAGCACCGCAGGGTTGGTCTATCTCCTCATCGCCCTCGGTGCCGTTATCGTCCTGCCCCCGGCAGAGCTGGCCGAGTCCACCGGACCCCTGCTCGACGTCGTTGCTGCCAGCGGCGTCGGCATTCCGCCCTGGCTGTTCAGCCTCATCGCCCTGATCGCCATTGCCAACGGAGCGCTGCTGTTCATGGTCATGGCCAGCCGCGTGGGCTACGGATTGGCGGAAGCAGGTCTGCTTCCCCGTGCCTTCAGCCGAGTGCTGCCGGGGCGCCGCACACCCTGGGTCTCCATCGTTGTCATTGCCGGATTGACGATCGTCCTCGCCCTGACCGGGAACGTCGCTTCCTTGGCCGAAACCACCGTGCTGCTCCTGCTCCTGGTCTTCCTGTCCGCCAACGTCAGCGTCCTCGTCCTCAAGAAGGACAAAGTCGACCACGACCACTTCGCCGCCCCCAGGTTCATACCGGTCCTCGCGATCATTGCGAGCATCGTGCTGCTGACCCAGCAGACCGGGCCCATCTGGCTCGGCTCCGCCGCCTACGTGGTGGTCGGTTCGCTGTTGTTCCTCGCCGCCAGGGCCCGGCGCAAACGCGAGAACCGGGTGAGTGACGGCTGAGCTGCGACCCCGGGCCGCGGTCGACACCATTCAGCCGGTGCGGCCGCGGACCGGGGTTCCACCCTAGTTGCGGGAGCTGCTGAAGCGGCGGCCCTGGTCGAAGGCGGCTCCGGCGAAGACCAAGAGTCCGGCCACCACCAGGACGATGCCGACGCCGGTGGTGGAGTTCGTGGGTGAGGCCACCACCATGGACAGCGCCCCGAGCGGAGCCAGGCCGCCCGCAATGGCGGTGCCGATCTCGCGGCTGGTGCCGACCCCGGTGCTGCGGGCTTCCGTGGCGAACTGCCGGCTCAGGAAGGCGCCCTGCGCGGAGAACATCATCGGTGCCAGGATGCCGGTGCCAATGCCGATGGCCACATACACGGCCCAGGACTCGCCCGTCTGCAGCAGGGCCAGGAAGGGGAAGGCAAACACGGCTGCCAGCACGCCGCCGCCAATGATGACGGTCTTGCTGCTGAGCTTGTCGCAGAGCCGCCCGAAGATGGGCACGGTGATCACGGCGACAATGCCTGCGATGAGGATGGCCAGCGAGTTGACGTTGGCGCTGATGCCCTGGAATTCGCGGAGGTAGGCCACGGAGAACGTCTTGAAAATGTAGCTGATGGCGTTGTAGCCGATGGCGACGATGAGGACCACCAGCAGGCCGCGCCAGTGATCGCGGAAGACCGTGCGCAACGTCTGCTTGGGCCGCTCGGCGGCAGCTTTCTCGTACTCGGGGGACTCCGGCATGGTCCGGCGGACCCAGAGGCCGATCATCACCAGCACAATGCTGGCGATGAAGGGGATGCGCCAACCGCCGTTGATCAGGAACTCGTCGCCGTTGAGGCTGAGCAGGAAGATCGTCAGAGAGGACAGGACCAGGCCGAGGTTCAGGCCTAGGGCCGGCCAGGCACCCTGCGAGCCGCGCTTGCCGGGACGGGCATGCTCGTAGGAGACCACGGCAGCACCGGCGTATTCGGCCCCGGCACCCATGCCCTGCAGGATGCGCAGGACCACCAGCATCGCCGGCGCCCAGTAGCCGATCTGCTGATAGGTGGGCAGGAAACCGATGGCCGCCGTCGTGGCGCCCATCAGGGAGAAGGTGACTACCAAGGTTTTCTTCCGGCCGAGCCGGTCACCCATTTGGCCGAAGATAATGCCGCCGATGGGACGGGCAATGAATCCGATCGCGAAGGTGGCGAAGGCCTGCAAGGTGGCAGTCTGGCTGTTGCCGGCGGGGAAGAAGACCTGCCCGAAGACGATCGAGGCCATCGTGGCATAGAGGTAGAAGTCGTACCATTCCACGGTGGTGCCCACGATCGTAGCTGTGGCCACGCGCCGCAGGCGGCTCTTTTCCTCCAGTGGAGTTTCGGCTTGCAATTGAGCAGTCACAAAAAGTACCTGTTTCTCGGACGGCAGGACGTGTCCTGCCGGGGGATTTGGATGGATCCGGCGTTGAGCGGAATTAGCCGGCCGGCGGGGCGCTGGTCAGCGAGTGCTCCTGGATGGCGGCTTCGACGATGTGTTCGGCGATGGCCAGGGACGAGGTCGCCCCGGGAGAAGGCGCGTTGCGGATATGGGTGACGCGGCCCTGATGCTGGATGACGAAGTCGTCCACGAGTGCACCGTCCCGGGTCATGGCCTGCGCCCGGATCCCGCGCGTTGCCCGGGTGGCATCGGCGTCGGCCAGGGACGGCACATACTTCTGGGCTTCACGCAGGAACCGTCCCTTGGAAACCACCGACTGGATCTCCCGCACGGCCGTGGGGAGGTTGCGGGCGGCAAACTTCCAGAACCCGGGGTTGGCGGCGACCTCGAGGCTGTCCTTGGGGTTGATACCCAGGCCACGGTAGATCTCCCGGGAGAAGGACAGGAAGGCGTTGGGGCCGACCATCATTTCCCCGTCGATGCGCTTGGTGAGATGGACGCCCAGGAAGGGATACTTCGGATCCGGAACCGGATAGATCAGTCCCTTCACATGCTGGCGGTAGGCGGCCTCGAGCACGAAGTACTGTCCGAAGAAGGGCACGATGCTGGGCTCGTCGGCCGCGTCCGAGGCCTTCGCCAAGCGGTCGGACTGCAGCCCGGAGCACACCACCACCAAGTCGAATGCCTGCCCGCCGGCGCGGGTGTGGACGGTGGCCCCCGACGCGGTGTTGGTGACCCGGAGTACCTCGGTGCCCATCCGCACGGCTCCCCCGGCAGCGGTCACCTCGTCCACGAGGGCCCGGGTCACCTTGGCGTAGTCGACGATGGCGGTGTGCGGGGAGTGCAGGGCCGCCCGGCCCACCGCGTTGGGTTCGATCTCCCGGATACCGGCCTGGTCCAGAAGCCGCACTCCCGGCACGCCGTTGGCCGTTGCCCGCGCATAGATGTCCTGCAGCCTCCGCTCCTCCACCTCATCGAGGGCGACGACGATCTTTCCGCACTCCTCATAGGGCAGCTCATGGTTGGTGCAGAACTCCTGCAGCAGGGTGACGCCCCGGCGGCACAGGCGTGCCTTCAAGCCTCCCGGCTCGTAGTAGAGCCCGGCGTGGACGACCCCGGAGTTGTGGCCGGTCTGGTGTGCGGCGGGCTCGGCTTCCTTCTCGAACACCGTCACGGCCGAACCCGGGAACCGCAGCGTTAGTTCACGGGCGACGGCGGCACCGATAATTCCTGCGCCCACCACGGCGAATGACTGATTGTTGGGCACTGGTACCTACCTCGTTGGGGGAGTGAAACGGAATGACATACTGATGTCGTGGAAAACGTTCGCCGGACCAGCAACCTGACCGATCAAGCGTTCGAACAGTTGCGGAAAGCGATCGTTTCGGGGCATCTCAAGCCCGGGGAGCTCTACACCGCCGGGCAGCTGGGCGAACAGATTGGTGTCTCGCGCACCCCTGTCCGCGAAGCCCTCCTTGAGCTCTCCCGCCTCGGCCTGGTCGAGATCGAGAAGAACCGCGGCATGCGGGTGGTTTCCACCAGCATTGAGGGGCTCATCCAGGGCTTCGAAGTGCGGTTGATGCTGGAGGTCCCGCTGGCACGCAGGGCCACCGAACTGCAGGACCAAGCGACGCTCGCCGCGGTGAAGGACACCTTTGGGCAGTTCCACGAAGCGGCGGCAACCAACGACGCCGAGGCCACCCTTCGCGCCGACCGGGATTTCCACCGGACGCTCCTGCTCGGCAGCCGCAACATCAAAGCTGTCGAGATCCTGCAGGAGCAGCGCAACCTGGTGCTTATGGGAGGCGTGGGAACGGTACCCACTTCCCGGACCGCGCTCGAGTGCTTCGAGGACCACCGGGACATCTATGACGCCTTCGTCCAGGGCGACGTCGACGGGGTCGGCCGCGCGATGGCCCGCCACATCACCCACACGGCCCAGATCCTGATTGCGCAGGAGACCCAAAGCCGGCCGGAGTTCGCCGAAGTTGACGCCGCGCGGCTGCTGGACTGGCTGACGCACTAACTGCCCCCTCAGGTGTGATCCACTCGACACCCGACGGTGACTCGGGCAACACTACAAAGGTTGCATGCAACATTCAACTTGATGCCCGGCAGCAACTGCGGGGAGCCCGTACCGACAGGCCACTCCATCCCCGCCCCGCCCGGGCAGGGAACTAGTCTGGGTGGATGGCAACAGTAATCCTCGTGCGGCACGGCCGCACCACAGCGAATGCCTCCGGCCTACTGGCCGGGCGGACCCCCGGCGTCAGCCTCGACGACGTCGGCCGGAACCAGGCGGACGCAACCGGGAAACGGCTCGCCGTCGTACCCCTGGTCGGCGTGGTGTCGAGTCCGCTGGAGCGCTGCCGGCAGACCGCGCAGTTCATCCTCGACCACCAGCCGGGCACTCCGCACGCACCGGTGGACGACGATCTCACCGAATGCGACTACGGCCAGTGGCAGGGCCAAACCCTTGCAGACCTCGCGAAGGAAGACCTGTGGAAGGTCGTGCAGTCGCAGCCCTCCGCCGTCGTCTTCCCCGGCGGTGAGTCGATGGCTGCGATGCAGGCCCGTTCGGTGGCAGCGATCCGGCGGCACGACGCCGCTTTCGAAGCCGAGCACGGTCCGGGTGCTGTCTGGGTGGCGGTGAGCCACGGGGACATCATCAAGTCGGTCCTGGCCGACGCACTCGGCATGCACCTGGATCTGTTCCAGCGCATCGACGTCGGGCCGGCGTCCGTGTCGATCGTGCGCTACGGCCCGGGGCGTCCCACCGTCCACGCCACCAATACCGACGCCGGAGACCTCTCGTGGCTTGCTGCCGCTGCTTCGAACGCTGCGGCACCCCACGATGCGCCGGTCGGCGGTGGCGCAGGCCACGCAGCACCACACGCCCAAGGAGCCTAGAGTAGTTCTATGCCTACCACCGTTCACGATTTCGACTGGCCGGACCGCGTAGTAGTCGGCACTGTCGGCGTCCCCGGTCAGCGCACGTTCTACCTGCAGGCGCGGGCGGGCAAGCAACTCATCAGCGTCGCCATGGAGAAGCTGCAGGCGGACCAGCTTGCCGAGAAGATCGACGAGATCCTTGACCAGCTGATGACCGTCGACGGCAACCCCTTCCACATTCCCCCGAACACTCCCCTCGAGCTCGTCGACAATGACGATCTGGAGACTGTGGAGGAACAGTTCCGGGCCGGCGTGATGAGCCTGGGCTGGGACCCGACGACGGCGCAGGTCGTCATCGAGGCCTACCCCATCGAGGAAGTTGATGAGGACGACGACGGGCTCCTTGAGGATGACGACGACGAGGCCGACGATGCCGCCGAAGTGCTGCGCGTGCGGATGCCGGTGGGCACCGCCCGCGCCTTCGCGAAGCGCACCCGGGAAGTGGTGGGCGCCGGGCGTCCGATCTGCGTGATCTGCGGTGAGCCGATCGACGACGACGGTCACACCTGCGCCCTGCCTGACGCCTGATGCCGGCGCCGGACCTGCTCGCCGATGAGCTGACCCTCACCGGGCGGATTACGACGGCGTCGAACGCCACGTTCCTGGGCAGCATCGGCGACGCTGCGGTCGTCTACAAACCCCTGGCCGGCGAGAAACCACTCTGGGATTTCCCCGACGGCTGCCTGGCGCACCGCGAAGTTGCTGCGTATCTGGTGTCGGAAGCACTGGGCTGGAACATCGTGCCGCGCACCTGGTTGCGGGACGGTCCGCTCGGCGAGGGCATGGTCCAGCTCTGGCAGGAAACCGACCCGGAGCAAGAGGCGGTGGATCTGGTGCCTGTGGAGGACGTGCCGGAGTCCGGGTGGAGAGAGGTCCTGCAGGGCCAGGACGAAAACGGGCGGGTCGTCGCGCTCATTCATGAAGACACTGCGGCGCTGCGGCGGATGGCGGTGTTCGACGTCGTCGTCAATAATGCCGACCGCAAGGGCGACCATGTCCTGGCGATGCCCGGCGGGCACCGTTACGGCGTGGACCACGGAGTCACGCTTCACGCCGAGCACAAGCTGCGGACGGTGCTGTGGGGCTGGATCGGTGAGGCTTTGAGCGCCGAGGAGCTTGAAGGTGTTGACCGGGTTCTTGGTGCCTTGGACGGCGAGCTGGGCGAGGAGTTGACCGAGCTCCTGACCGCTGAGGAGATTGAGGCGCTTGCCGCCCGCTGCGCCCGGCTGCGCTCGACGGCGGTGTTCCCTGGTCCGAGGGGCGGGATGCCTGCTGTGCCCTGGCCGCTGTTCTAGGCGTCCCCTACCGCCCAACGGGCCGGGACTGTCTTACTCTCCCGCGCCAAACCGTTGACCCCTGCGCCCCGGGCCACTAGCGTTCCCTGTACTGGCCTGACCAGTTAGCTTGGAGCTGCCTGATTGTCCGCAGAGTCGCCACACACGGGAGCCATCGTGAGATTTTCACCGCCCTACCCCGACGGACTTCCGGTGGGGGCCGCAGTCCAGGCCTGGACCCCCTGCCCGCAGAACTCGGTGATCACCTTCCCCTATGACGGCACCGAAATAGCCTCCGCACCCCAAGGCTCGGTGGACCATGCCGAACTGGCCTTGGCCGAAGCCGCCGCTGCCCTGGCCGTGACGTCCCGCCTGGGAACCGGAACCCGCCGTGCCCTGCTCATGGATATCCATGCCGCTCTCTCCAGGGAAGCAGCGGCGTTCGTCGATTTGCTGGTCCTCGAGACCGGCAAGCCGCTGGTCGATTGCCGCACCGAAGTCCAGCGAACCCTCGCCACCTGGTCTGCCGCAGCAGAAGAGACGGCACGCATCCAGGGAGAAACAGTCTCCCTGGACCTGCAGCCCCAGGGAGAAGGGATGCTCGGGTACTTCACCCGCCGGCCGGCAGGCGTCGTCGTCGGCATTGCGGGCTTTAACTATCCGCTGCTGCTGGCCAGCCACAAGCTGGCGCCGGCACTTGCCGCCGGCTGCCCCGTCATCATCAAGCCGTCCCCGGACACGCCGCTGACCACGCTCTGGGCCGTTCATTTGATCCGTATGGTGCTCGAATCCCACCGCGTGACGCCGGCTGCCGTCCAGCTGGTGACGGGAGGTCCCGACGTCGGTGCGGCACTGGTGAACGACCCGAGGGTCGCTGTTGTCTCCTTCACCGGTTCCGCCGCGGTTGGTCACCGGATCGCCAAGGCCGCCGCTCCGCGGAAGACGGTTCTTGAGCTGGGGTCCAACACCGGATTGATTGTTGCCGCGGACGCTGTCCTGGACGATGCGGTGGACGCTGTCATCCGTGGCGGTTTCTACGCCAACGGACAGGCCTGCATCTCCGTCCAGCGCGTGGTCCTGGCCGAGTCGATCGCTGACGAGTTCGAGCGTCGCCTGCTCGCACGGTTGCCCGAAGTGGTGGTGGGTGATCCCCGCACCGAAACCACCCGCGTTGCGCCGCTCATCAATACCGCGGCCGCAGACCGGGTGCTGGGCTGGATCAAGGAGGCAGTGTCCGCCGGGGCCCGGCTGGTTGCCGGCGGCGGCGCCGAAGGCAGGAGCATCTCCCCCACCGTTCTGGCTGATGTGCCCCATGACTGCAGTGTCTGGAGCGAGGAAGTCTTCGGACCGGTGGTGTGCC
The DNA here is from genome assembly GCF_049311065.1 of Arthrobacter sp. 7Tela_A1. Lineage (NCBI taxonomy): Bacteria > Bacillati > Actinomycetota > Actinomycetes > Micrococcales > Micrococcaceae > Arthrobacter > Arthrobacter sp. 7Tela_A1. The sequence goes on from NZ_JAXIOO010000049.1 coordinate 9,327, forward strand.
TGGAACGTGTTTCCGGCTTGGCTGAAGCGATCGAAACGGTCAACGATTCCCGGTACGGCCTGCAGGCCGGCGTGTACACGGCGTCGCTTCGGCAGGCGTTCCAGGCCATTGAGCAGCTCGACGTCGGCGGCGTGGTGGTCAATGAAATTCCCGGCTTCCGCTCCGACATCATGCCTTACGGCGGGGTCAAGGACTCCGGGATCGGCAGGGAGGGGCCGCGGTTTGCTATCGAGGAGTTCACCGTGACCCGCATGGCAATGATCCGCCCCTGACCCCTCCGCCTACCAGTATTCCCTTCAACGATAGGACCCTGATGACGAACTACTCGGATCTGTTCGATTTGGCCGGCCGACGCGTACTGGTGGTGGGCGCCGGCAGCGGGATCGGCCGGGAGTCGGCCCTGGCGCTGGCGGCGCACGGCGCCAAGGTGGTGTGCGCGGACCGGGACCCGGACTCAGCTGCTGCTACCGCGGAGCTGATCAGTGCAGCCGGGGAACCGGCAATGCTTGACGTGCTGGATCCGGCTGCTGTTCACGCGGCTGCGGAGCTCTACGCCGACTGCGCGGCACTGGTGTTCACGGCAGCCACGAACGTCCGCAAACGGATGGCCGACTACACGCTGGAGGAATTCGACCGGGTGATGAACCTGAATCTGCGTGCCTCCTTCACGCTGATGCAGGCCTACGCCCCGCGAATGGCAGCCAACGGGGGCGGAAGCATCATCGGATTCTCCTCGATCCGCGCCTCAGTGGTGGAGCCCGGACAAAGTGTTTATGCCGCCAGCAAGGCGGGCCTGGTCCAGCTGGCACGCACCGCTGCGGCGGAGTTCGGCCCCGCGGGTGTCCGCGTTAACGTCATCGCCCCGGGAGTGGTGGAGACGCCGCTGACCGCGCAGATCAAGGACAATCCGGACTGGTACGGAGCCTACGCAGCGAAAAGCGCGCTGGGCCGCTGGGCCCGGCCCGACGAGCTGGCCGGTGCCGTGGTGTACCTTGCCTCGGATGCGTCCACCTTTGTCACGGGCTCGGTCCTGACGGTCGACGGCGGCTGGACAGCCGTCGACGGCCGGTTCGATCCTCCGGCTTAGTTCCATCAAAGCCGGTTCCGGATCAGGCCAGCGCTGTCCAGTCCGGCGTGGAAGACTCCGGCCGCGCCGCTTCGTACCAGGCGGCAACCCGCAGCAGCTCGGCATCGTTGCCCACCGCCCCGGCAAGCTGCAGGCCAATGGGCCTGCCGTCAGAGGTGAATCCGCAGTTCACCGTGGCAGCCGGGTGGCCGGACATGTTGTACGGGACGGTGAACCCGATGTGTGCCATGGTCCGCTCCGGGTCAGGCACGGGCATCGGCTGTTCGGCGGGGAACGCGGCCATGGGCGCCACCGGTGAGAGGACGACGTCGTAAGGGGCGACGGCGCGCGCCGGCGCCTGCTGCATCCTTCCGATGCAGTGGAAATTGCGGATGGTCTGGCTGCTCGAGACCCCGGCACCGCGGGAACACCAGCGGACAATGTAGTCCAGCACCAGTTCCCGGTGCTCTGGTTTCAGTTCCTCCAGATCCGCGTAGGACCGGGTACGCCAGAATTCGTCCAGCCCGTGAAGCATCTCCTCATCAATGAACGGTGGCAGCAGCTCCACCACGGCCCCGGCCTCCTCAAACAAGGCGGCGGCCGCCTGAACGGCGGCAAGGACCTCGGGATCAGCTGCCTCGCCGCACCCGGCGTCCAGCTGCAGCGCAACACGCAGCGGCGCCGGATCCGCCGGCTCTGCGCTCCACTGCTGGGGCGGAAACGGCCTGGAGGTGTAATCCCGGGGGTCCGGCCGTGCCACCAGCTCCATCAGGACAACGGTGTCCCCCACAGTACGGGCCAGGGGGCCCGCCGCCCGGCCGGTATACGGCGCATCGAGCGGGACCAGCCCGGCGCTGGGTTTCAGCGTGGCCAGTCCCTGCCAGGTTCCGGGCAGCCGGATGGATCCGCCAATGTCCGTGCCCACGTGCAGCGGACCGTACCCGGCCGCCGCCGCACTGCCGGCTCCGGCGCTGGACCCACCCGTTGTCCAGGCAGGATTCCAGGCGCTCCGCGACACTCCGTGCAGGCTGGACACCCCGGAGGAGAGCATGCCCCAGTCCGGCATGGTGGTGGAGCCAAGGATCACCGCCCCCGCTTCCAGGAGACGGTCAGTGACGGGCGCGTTCCCGGAAGGCACCGGAGGATCGGGCAGGGCAGTTCCCGACGGTTTCGGGATGCCGGCCCGGGAAATGTTCTCCTTGATGCTGCAGGGCACGCCGTCGTAGGCACTGCGGGGCGAACCGGTCCGCCACCGGTCGGCACTGTCCCGCGCCTGCTGCAGGATGTCCTGCGGGTCCCACCGGTAAAACGCGTTCAGCTCCGGTTCCCGCTCCTGGATCCGTTCGATGACCGCTTCTGCTGCCTCTACCGGGTTCAGGGTTCCGGCAGCATAGGCGCTGCTGAGCTCGTCGGCGGAGAAGTCGTGGAGGTCCCGGCTGCGCGGGGTCGCCTGCTGCGGCGATTCATTGGCCGTCTCGGTCATGTTCTCTCTCCCTGGCTGGTCACTTCTTCCCTGCTCTCCATCGCCCGCCCGGCAATTTCGGTCCGCAGTGACATCGATGATGCAACCAGCGTCCGGGTGTACCCGTGGCGCGGATCTTCGTAAATCTGCTCCGTCGGGCCGCTTTCCACAATGAGCCCTTCATTCATGACCACTACGTTGTCGCAAAGATGCCGGACAACGCCAAGGTCATGGGACACAAAGACCAGGGTCAGGTTGTAACGGTCCACCAGGTCGGAGAGCAGGTTCAGGACCTGTGCACGCACTGAAACATCAAGGGCGCTCACCGGCTCGTCCGCAACGAGGATGCGCGGTTCGCCAATCAGGGCCCTGGCGATGGAAATCCGCTGCCGCTGTCCGCCGGAGAACTGATGCGGAAAGCGGTCCGCCGCCTCAGGGGGAAGGTCAACGGCCCGGAGCATTTCGGCCACGCGTTCGGCGTGCCGGCCGGCGCGTGAGCTTTCGCCCGGCAACAGCAGCGGTTCGGTGATGATGTCCCGAACCCGCATCCGCGGATTGAGCGATCCCATGGGGTCCTGAAAGACAATCTGGAGTTCGCGGCGCAGCTGGCGCAGTTCGTTTTCCCGAGCTCCGGCCACTTCGTTTCCGGCCACCGTGACGCTGCCGGAGGTGGGCTGGTCCAGTCCGGCCAGGATTCGCAGCAGCGTGGACTTGCCGGACCCGGACTCACCCACCACGCCGAACCGCTGCCCCGCAGCCACCTCAAACGAGATGCCCCGCAGCGCCTGCACCTCCGCAGGCGCACCAAACAGAGAGGTGCGTCCGCGCCGGTAGGTGCGCACCAGGTCCTGCACCCTGATCAGCGGCTCGACGGCGTCGGCGCCCGCTCCGGGGTCAGTCAGGGCAGGCCGGTCAGGCAGGGCAGGAAGCGCCGGCGGCGTCGTAGCTTCAGACACGCTCTTCGGCGGCACATAGGCATCGGCCGAGGCCACCGTGAACAGCCTGCCGTCGCTGTCCGTTGCCTCCAGGTCCGAGGCCGCCAGCAGGCCCCGCGTGTAGGCGTGCGCGGGACGGGTCAGCACCTGCTCCGCGGTTCCCTCCTCCACCACACGGCCCTTATTCATGACCAGGACGCGGTCACAGATACTCGCCACTACGGACAGGTCGTGGGTGATGAAGAGCAGGCCGGTGGCGCGCCGGCTCACGGATTCCAGGATGAGGTCCAGCACCTGGCGCTGGACGGTCACGTCAAGGGCGGTGGTGGGCTCATCGCACAGCAGGAGCGCCGGATCGTTGGCCAGCGCCATGGCCAGCATGGCGCGCTGGCGCTGCCCGCCGGAGAGCTGATGGGGATAGGCCCGGGCGGCTTCCGCGGGGTCGGGAAGCCGGACGGAGGCCAGCATCTCCACTGCCTTCTCAGCAGCCGCCCGCCGGTTTGGCACCGTGCGGTGTTTGAGCATGACTTCGGCAACCTGCGGACCTACCCGCATGAGCGGGTTCAGCGCACTCATCGGTTCCTGGAACACCATGGTCATCCGGTTGCCGCGAATCCGCTGCATCTGGCTGTCCCGGGCCCCCACCAGCTCATGGTCGGCTCCGGCCAGGTGGATGGAGCCGGTGGCGGAGACCCCTTCCGGCAGCAACCCCATCAAGGCCGTGGCGGTCATGGACTTGCCGGACCCGGACTCGCCGATGAGCCCTACCCGTTCACCGGTGCCCAGCTCCAGGTTGAAGCCTTCAACCAGCGTGCGTTCTCCGGCGGACACCCGGAGGTCCTTTACCTTCAGCAGCGCCTCATTCATCGCGCAGCCTCCCCGTTGAGCTTGGGGTCAAACCGGTCGCGCAGACCGTCGCCCAGCAGATTGAAGCCCAGGACCGCCAGCGCAATGGCGGCTCCGGGCCAGATTGCGAGCGCCGGAAAGGTACCCAGGAACTGCTGGGATTCCTGAAGCATCCGGCCCCAGGAGGGAACAGGCGGGGGCGTGCCCAGTCCCAGGAAGGAAAGCGCGGCTTCCGCCAGGACGGCCAGCGCAAAGGTGACCGAACACTGCACCACCAGCACCCCCGCAATGTTCGGGAGCACATGCCGGCGCGCTATGCGCAGTGCGCTCTGGCTGGAGGCGCGGGCGGACAGGACATACTCGGTGCTCATCACCTGCATGGTTCCGCTGCGTGCCACGCGCGCGAAGCCCGGGATCGACCCGATGCCAATGGCGACCATCGCCGTCGTCGTTCCCGCTCCAAACACCGCTCCGAACATGATGGCAACCAGCAGCGCAGGAAAGGCCATCAGGATGTCTGCGGCGCGCATGCTGACTTCCTCGGCTGCACCGCCCCGCATTCCGGCCAGGATGCCCAGCGGCGTTCCAATGAGAAGGGCAATGCCTACGGAGATCAGGCCCACCAGCAGGGTGATCCGGGCGCCGTAGAGGATTCCCGAAAACACGTCCCTGCCGTAGCGGTCCGTTCCCATCAGATGCTCCGCGCTGGAGCCGAGCAGCCGATCCGCGGGTGAGGCCCGGACCGGATCGTAGGGTGTCCAGAAAAAGGAGAGGAGGGCGGCTGCGACGACGATGGCCACCAGTGCAGCGCCGACCATCAGGGTGGGCGAAGGCTTGCCGCGGCCGGTACGCCCGACGGGAACCGGAGCCGCCCCGGTGAGGGCAGCCGGCGTGGGATCGCTCATCAGGCCTTCTTCCGGATTCGGGGATCCAAGACGGTGTACAGGACATCCACCAGCAGGTTGATGGTGAGGGTGATGGCCACCAGCACCATGACCACGGACTGCACGGTCAGCAGGTCCCGGTTGCCCACCGCGTCCAGGAGCAGGGAGCCCAGTCCGGGGATGACGAAGACACGCTCAATCACCACGGCGCCGATGATCAGGGCTGCCAGCTGCACGCCGGTGACCGTGAGCACGGGGATGGCGGCGTTGCGCAGGCCGTGCTTCACCAGGGCTTCAGTCCGGCCCAGCCCTTTGGCGCGGGCGGTGCGCAGGTAATCTTCGCTCATGATTTCCAGGACGGCGGAGCGCACGTACCGGGTGAGGATGGCGCCCTGAACGGAAGCCAGCGCCAGCACGGGCAGGAAGACCCGGCGGAGGAAGTCGCCGAAGTCCTCCCCCGGCGGCGTCCATCCATTGGCAGGGAACCAGCCCAGTCCGACAGCGAACACCACCACCAGGAGGATGGCTGCCAGGAATCCCGGAACTGCCACGCCCACCTGGCTCAGACCGCTGAGCAGGATTCCGCTGATCCTGCGGTGGTTGACCGCCATCAGGGTTCCCAGCGGCACGGCGATCAGCAGGGCAGTGGCCATGGCCAGCCCCACGAGGATCAGGCTTACCTGCACCCGGTCCAGGATCAACGGGGTGATGTCCTGGCGGGTGACGTAGCTGGTGCCGAAGTCTCCGCGGAACAGGCCAAGCGTCCAGTCGAAGTACTGCACCGGCAGGGGCCGGTCAGTGCCGAATTCCGCCCTGGTTTCCGCCAGCAGCTCCGGTGTGGCATTGACGCCCAGCGCAATTTGGGCCGGATCTCCGGGCACGGCACGCATGAAGATGAAGACCGCCACCGTGGCCACCATGAAGGTGACGGCGAACCGTGCCGCGTTGACCAGCAGCCTGATGCCCATGCGTGCCTCTTTTCAGTCTGTGCCGCAGGCTCCGCGGGATGCTCTCACGCCGGTCAGCTCCAGCCGATTCCGGTCAGGTCCAGGGCCTCGGTGACGGAATTGGCGGGGACGCCGGTGACGTCGGCATCGGCCACCACAATGTTCGGAAACAGGAACAGCACTCCGGCGCCTGCGTCTTCGGTCACCGTGCGGACCACGTCCTTCATACCGTCCACGTAGCCGGCCTCGTCGGCGGCGTCCGCTGCGGCGGCCGTCTCTGCGATCTTGGAATTGTCATAACCCAGGTAATAGTCCGGGTTGTTGAACATGGTCAGGAAATCCCGGCTTTCAACCGCGAGCACCACCGACATGTCGTAGTCATGCTGCGTGAAGACCTTGTCCAGCCACACAGCGGGGAACTCGGCTGACTCGATGGTGGCATTGATGCCCACCTCAGCCAGCTGTGACACCACAATTTCGGAGACGGCAGTGGCGTAGGGACGGGTCGGAACACTGAAGGTGATGTTGAGGTCCTCGGCACCGGCTTCGGCCAGCAGCGAGCGGGCCTTGTCCGGGTCATAGGCGTTGACGCCGGTCAGGTCCTCGTAATACGGGTCGGTGGGTGGCACGGCCGCACCCACCACGGTGCCGTAGCCGCTCCACGCCGTATCCAGCACAGCTTGGCGGTCGATGGCGTGCATGACGGCCTGGCGCACGCGGACATCGTCAAATGGCGCCCGCTTGTTGTTCATGGACAGGATGATTTCGCCGTTGGAGGTGCCGTCCAGCACCTGGTAGGCGTCGTCGCTTTCAAAGGTGGAGAGCAGCTCCGGTGCCTGCATGTTGTAGACCACGTCCACATCTCCCGAGCGCAGCGCGTTGGTGGTGGCCGTCGCGTCCGCGAAGTAGCGCAGCGTTGCGGTCTCAACCTGGGGCGCCTCGCCCCAGTAGTCCTCGCGTGCCTTCATTTCGATGGACTGCCCGCGGTTCCAGGCCTCAATGGTGAACGGCCCGGTACCGATGGCGGTGTTTGCCAGATCGTCCACACCGCTTTCATCGAACATTGCTCCCACCGGCGTGCCGAGGTCAAAAAGCCAGGCGTTGCTGGGCCGGCTCAGCACAATCTCCACCTCGGTGTCACCCAGGACGTTGACCACCTCCACGATGGCCATCTTGTCCTTCAGGCTGGACACCCATGCCCCCGAGGTGACCCGGTCCAGGCTGAACTTCACGTCATCAGCGGTAAACGGCTCACCGTTGGAGAAGGTGACGTCCGGCTGAAGAGTGAACGTATAGGTGCGGCGGTCCTCGCTGATGTCCCAGGACTCGGCCAGCAGCGGCTGGATGGCGCCGTCCTGGTCAATTTCCACCAGGCCTTCATACACGTTGGTCATCAGCGCCTGGGGGATGGCGGCGCCGGCGGTGGTGGTGAAGTCAAGGTTGGTCGGTTCTCCGGTGAGGGCCACCGTGATCGCGGAGCGCTCAACGGACTCGGCCGGCTCCTCCCCGGACGAACCTGCTGAACAGGAGGACAGACCCAGAACAGACGCAGCCAGCAGGACCGCGGCCGCCCGAGAAGGTGAACGATTCATGAGGGGATCTCCGTCTTCCGGCATGACCAACAATGTGAACCAGACAACATCATTGGATGCCAGCCTGTCTACCTATTCATCTGGTCTTACCAGTGAAAGTTTTTGGACAGAGTTATTCCGCTGGCGCGCGGCAGCCCGGTACATTCAGAAAAACTTCCACGGTGAAGGGCCGCATGAGCAAAGTCCGTTTCTCCCCGGCAGTCCCTGTTTTGACCTATGAACGCGTTGTGGAGCAGATCGAAGCAGTCATCGTCTCCGGTGAGGTACGCCCTGGACAGCATCTGCCCAGCGAACGCGAGCTGATGGTCCAGTTCTCTGTTAGCCGCCCCACGGTGCGCGAAGCGCTTCGGGTACTGCAGAGCCGGGGGCTCATCGCCTCCCGTCCCGGAGGACGCTCCGGACCGGAGGTGCTGCCCCTCACCGGACAGGCGCTGCAGCAGTCCTTCACCACGCTGGCAAGAATTGCTTCCCTGTCCCTCTCGGACCTCGTCCAGTTCCGCGTCATCCTGGAAAGCTCCGCCTGTCGGCTCGCGGCCGCCCTGCACACCCCCGCGCAGCTTGCCGCCATGCGCGGCGCCGTAGAGCGCATGGAATCCGCAGCCGGCCGCATGGACCTGTTCAATGCAGCGGATCTGGAGTTTCACGCCGTCGTGTGGGAGGCCAGCCACAACCAGCTCCTGCAGGCCAGCGGCCAGGCCGTCTCCGGCGCACTCCTTGACCTCATGAATGACAGGATTTCTTCGGCCGGCGACCCCGGGGCCGCCATGCGGGATGCCGCCGCCAGCGACCGAAAGCTCTTTGGCGCTATCGCAGAAGGAAACAGCGCGGCGGCCGGAGAGCAGGCCCGGCGTTCGATCACGGCCACGTACGGCGGGTATCTGGACACCGATGGACGCAACGGACTGGCCGCGCTCTGAGCCTGTGACCAGCTGCCGCCCATGCACTCGCAGCGGTCTCATCACGCAACAAATTCTTGGTGATTAATATCAAGCCGCATGATATTCTCCTCGCATATTTGATCCGTGATGCAGCTCACACTCAGGAGATCGCCATGAAACTCAACCGATTCAGCACCGTCGCCGTTGCCGGTGCTGCCCTGCTCGCCCTCGCGTCCTGTTCATCCGCCGGCGGCGATAGCGACAGCGAACCTACAGCCAGCCAAGGCAGCAGTGTTGCTGCGGGCGAGGTCAACACCGAAGCACCGGTCTATGATCAGCTGCCGGAAGCCATCAAGTCCGCCGGCGTCATCAACATCGCCGGAGACACCCACCCGCCGTACCGCACCCTCGAGCAGAACGGTGACATCACGGGCATTGACCCGGACATCCAGACGGCTCTTGCCGAGCAGTTGGGCGTCCCGTTCGCCATCCAGACGGCGTCCGGCCTGGATGCCATGCTCACCGGAATGCTCTCCGGCCGCTATGACGCCTTCAACGGACCGGTCCGCACCACGCCCGAGCGGGAGGCCGACTTCGACGCCGTCGTCTGGATGACCACCCGCACCTCGTACCTCTACCTCGCCGAGCGGAAAGAAGAGCTCGGCGCCCCCGAGGACCTCTGCGGCGCCCGCGTGGCCGGGGTCACCGGATCAGTGACCGAGAGCCAGCTGGAGCGTTACACCGAATGGTGCTCTGAGAAAGGCCTTGATGCGCCCGAGTTCGTCGGGCTGAAGGACACCAACTCCACCATCCTCGCCGTGCAGTCTGACCGCGCGGACTATGCCGGCACCACCCAGACTGCTGCACTCGACATTCAGTCACAGGATGAGGGCACCTTCGAGTTCCTGGTGCAGAGTGACGAGCAGGGCGCCGGCGTGGACCAGCTCGCCATGTTCCTGCCGAAGGACAACGAGCTCTCGCCGGCCATGCTCGCCGCCTTCGAGGGCATCTTCGAGAACGGCGAGTACGACCGGATCATGTCCGAATGGAAGCTCGACGACGTCGTGGTGGAGAGCCCCACGCTAAACCCCATGACCGCGGGTGAGTCCGGCAAATGAGCGTAACGGACACCCCCATGTCCTCCGGACCCGCTGTGCGCACCAACGCCGTGGACGTGGCCCAGGCCCGGCCACGGATTCGGCCGCTGCGTATTTTGGGCACTGCCCTGCTCCTGTTGATCGCCGGCAGCATTGCGTACTTCCTCGTCACGAACAAACGGTTCGAATGGCCCGTCGTGGCGGAGTACCTCTTCGCCCCCAGCGTGCTGCTCGGCCTGGTGACCAGCATCCTGCTCATGGTGGTCACCATGGTCATCGGCACGCTGCTCGGCACCGTCCTGGCCGCAGGCCAGCTGAGCGACTACTGGCCCGTCCGTGCGGCCTGCATGGCCTTCGTGGGCTTCTTCCGCGGTGTTCCGCCGCTGGTCCAGCTGATCTTCTGGTTCAACCTCGCCTACCTGGTCCCCCGCATCGCCGTGGGGGTGCCGTTCGGCCCGGAGTTCTTCAGCTGGTCCACCAACGACCTCATCACCCCGCTGACCGCCGCCATCATTGGCCTGTCCCTGCACGAGGCCGCCTACATGGCGGAGATCATCCGTGCAGGCATCCTGTCCGTGGACCAGGGACAGCACGACGCCGCGTCCGCCATGGGATTCAGCTGCTGGCACTCCTTCACCCGGATTGTGATGCCGCAGGCCATGCGCGTGATCATTCCGCCGACCGGATCCCAAATCATCGCCACCCTCAAGGGCACCTCGCTGGTGAGCGTGATCGCCATGGGGGACCTGCTGCACGCCGTCCAGGTCATCTACAACCGCACCTATGACGTGGTGCCCATGCTGATCGTGGCCGTGATCTGGTACCTCGTGGCCGTCACGATCCTGACCTTTTTCCAGCGCCGCGTCGAGGAGTACTACGGCCGGGGTGCCACGCGCCACGCGCCCAAGGCAACCGCCAGTTCCAAGCCCACCGCCGTCACCGCCGGTACTACTGCCGCGATCCGGACCCAGGAGAACCAATGATGAACTCCGCACAGACCCCGGGTGGGACAAGTGCCACGGGTACAGCGACGGCGACACGTCCCGTCCTCGAGGTAGTAGGCCTGCGCAAGCGCTTCGGCGACCACACAGCCCTGGACGGCATCGACCTCACCGTCAACGAGGGCGAGGTGGTGGCCGTCCTCGGCCCCTCGGGGTCGGGCAAATCAACCCTCGTCCGCTGCCTGGACCAACTCGAAACCATCGACGGCGGCGCCATGTACCTGGACGGGGAACTGCTCGGCTTTGAACAGGGAAAGGTCCTGCGCCCGCTGACCGATGCCGGCGTCCGCGCCCAGCGCCGCCGGATGAGCATGGTGTTCCAGCAGTTCAACCTGTTCCCGCACTGGACCGTGCTGCGCAACGTCACCGAGGCCCCCATCGCCGTCCACGGCGTTGCCCCGGCCAAAGCCAAGGCGCAGGCACTGGACCTGCTGGAAAAGGTCGGGCTTTCGGATAAGGCTTCCGCCTACCCGCGGCAGCTTTCCGGGGGCCAGCAGCAGCGCGTTGCCATCGCCCGGGCGGTGGCCGTGGAGCCGCGCGTCCTGCTCTTCGATGAACCCACCAGCGCCCTGGACCCGGAACTGATCGACGAAGTACTGCAGACCATGAAATCCCTGGCCGCCTCGGGGCGGACCATGGTGGTGGTCACCCATGAGATGGAGTTCGCCCGCGAAGTCGCGGACCGCTGCGTGTTCATGGCAGACGGCCGCGTCATCGAAGACCGGCCCGCAGAGGCATTCTTCCGCAGCCCGCAGACTGACCGGCTGCGCTCCTTCCTGGCCCGCTCAATGCGCAGGAACGACGAGCAGCAGTGACAACTACCCTGATGGCCACCGGGGATCTGGTCCTGGAACGGAAAGACGCCTCATCCCTCTTCAGCGCCGTTGCCCCCGTGCTGGCCCAAGCGGATTGTGTCATCGGCCACCTCGAGGTCCCGCACACCAACTCCACCACCACGGCGTCGTCGGACGTGCCCGCACTGCCGGCCCCGCCGTCGGCCCGCGCCGCCGTGGCCGACGCCGGATTCGACGTCCTCACCCTGGCCGGGAACCACGTGTACGACTTCGGCGCGGAAGGCATTGAAGACACCCGGCGGCATTGCCGCGAAAGGGGCATGGCCACCACCGGCGCCGGACGCAACCTCGCAGAGGCCTGGGAACCGGCGGTCACCGAGCACACCGGCCGGCAGGTGATCGTGCTCAGCGTCAACTGCGTGGGGCCCAGGGAGTCCTGGGCCGGCAGCTCGAAAGCGGGCTGCGCCTGGGTTGAGGTCGTCACGCACTACGAGCCCCGGGGCGCCAATCCCGGCGGCCCGCCGCGCACCTACACGTTCGCCGAACCGGGCTCCCTGGCCGCTTTCACCGACCAGGTGACACGCCATGCCCGCCGGGGTGCCGCCGTCGTCGTCGCCCTGCACCAGGGTCTGGTGCACCAGCCGGTGGAGATCGCGCAGTACCAGTACCAGATCGCCCACGCAGCCATCGACGCCGGGGCTGTGGCTGTGCTGGCCCACCACGCCCACATCCTCAAGGGTGTGGAGGCCTACCGCGGCCGCCCGATCTTCCACGGTCTGGGCAACTTCGCCACCGTGACGCGGGCACTGGGCGGCGCCCCCGGCGATTCGCCCGAGCGGCGGGCCTGGGCCCGGGAGAGGACCCGGCTGTTCGGCTTCCAGCCGGACCCCGCCATGCCCGAGTACCCGTTCCACCCGGAAAGCCGGAACACCCTGATCGCCGTTCTGACTCTGGGACCGGAGGGCAGCGTTGCAGCGGAAGTTCTTCCCTGCTGGATCGACGACGACGCCCGCCCTGTCCCGCTGGCCCGCGCCGACGGCGGGGAACAGGTGGGCGACTACCTACAGCGCATTACCCGGGAAGCCGGTCTGGACACTGTCCTGGACTGGGCAGGAGACCGGCTGACCGTTCACTTGAAGGAGACACCCCATGAGCATTAACACCAAACCCCTGGCGGGCAAGACAGTTATCGACCTGACGACGGCGCTGGCCGGCCCCTACGCCACCTTGCTGCTGGCGGGGCTGGGGGCCAGGGTCATCAAGGTGGAGAACCCCACCCGGGGCGGGGACTCCTCCCGCAACAACTCCCCCTACGTCACCTCCCAGGGCCTGAATGTCCGGCGGACGTCGGAGGACGATATGTCCGTCTCGATGATGCTTCGGGGCCGGGGCAAGGAGTCGGTGACGCTGAACCTGAAGCACCCGGAGAGCAAGCAGGTATTGTTCGACCTCATCGCCGAAGCGGACATCCTGGTGGAGAACTACAGCGCCGGCGTGACCAAGCGTCTCGGTGTCGATTATGCGAGCGTGCGCCACCTCAACGAGAAACTGGTCTACACCTCCATCAGCGGGTTCGGCGCCGGCACTGAAAATGGGGACCGGAAGGCGATGGACACCATCGTCCAGGCGCTCAGCGGCGTCATGATGACTGCCGGGGAGCCGGGGCAGCCGCCGGTGCGATTCGGCCTGCCGATCGGTGACCTGTCCGCTCCGCTGTTCGCCGTCATCGGCACCCTGAGTGCCTTGCTGCAGGCCGAGCACACCGGCCAGGGACAGCACGTGGACGTGTCGATGCTCGGCGCGCTGACGTCGATGGTGGCCTGCGAACCCTTTGATGCCCTTGAATCCGTGGGCTTCCCGCTGCGCACCGGCGCCTACGTTCCCCGCCTGGCGCCGTTCGGCACGTTCCGTGCAGCCGACGGGTACTTCGCGATCTGCGCACCCACGGACCAGTTTGCGGCAGGCGTGCTTCGCGCCATTGAACGCCCGGATCTGCTGGACTCCGAAGACTTCGGCACCCGCGATGCCCGGGTAGCCAACGCCGACCGCCTCCACGGGATCATCGCAGGGTGGGCCGCCGAAAAACCCCTGTCCGAGGTGCTGGAAGCCCTCACGTCCCACGGTGCTCCCGCTGCACCGGTCCGGACAACTGCCGAGGCCGTCCGGGACCCGCTGGTGCTCGCCCGCGGCGAAGTGGTCCCGCTGTCCCACCCCAAGTTCGGCCACTTCGACGGCCTCTTCGGCTCGGGGCTGCCCATGGTCCTTTCCGGCAGCCGCACCACGCTGGACGCTCCGGCCCCGTACCTGGGCGAACACACGGACGTGGTCCTGAAGTCCCTGGGCTATGACTCCGACCGGATCGAGAACCTGCGCACCGCGGGTGTGTTGTGACAGCAGAGCCTGTGACGGCACCGGCACCCGCGAATCCGGCGCCCCGGATCGGGATCATCGGGGCGGATGCGCCCCGGCAGATTCTCCTGGCCGCGGGGGCGACGCCGGTGCGGCTGTTCGGTGCCTGGTCCGGGGACGTCTCGCGGGAAGCGGCTGAGCTGCTGGGCGCGGCCGACGCCGTTGCCGCCCGGGTGCTCGACGGCGTCCTGTCCGGTTTCCACGACGACCTCGTCGGGCTGGTGGTCTGCAACGACTCCGCCGCGAACCTGCGCGTGTACTACGTGCTGCGGCTGCTGGCAGAGCGCGGGCGCATCCCGTACCCGGTCCATCTGCTGGATACGCCCCGTGGCGGCGGCCGGCATGTGAACCTCTTCGTTGCCCGGCAGTACGAGCGGCTGGCGGGATTCGTCTCCGCCTGCACGGGGCAAGTGCTCGACGCCGATACGTTGGCTGCCGCTGCCGCCCGAGAGAAGTCGCTGGGTGAGGCCCTCGGACGGGTGCGGGATCTGCGCGTCTCGGGTGCCCTTCCCGGGGGCGCCGCCCTGCGGTGTTACGCGGCCGCGGCCCAGCTGGCGCCGGAGCAGGCACTGGCTGCCATCGAAGCGATCCTCGACGAACAGGCTGCCGAGCCGGGAACCACGCTGCGGGTGTTTATGACCGGCAGCTCGCACCCGGACACCACCGTCTATGAGGCGCTCGAGCAGTCCGGCATCGTGGTGACAGGAGAAGACCACGACGCCGGGGATGCCGCCTGGATCGGACAGACCGTGGACGCCGCTTCGCCCGGCGAGGCCTTCCGCGCCCTGGCCGAACTGCACGCGCAGCGGGCGCCGTCGGCGTCGCGGTCCCTGACCTCCGAACGGACCGAACACCTGCTCGCCGAAGTCCGCCGGACCGGCGCCGCCGGAGCGGTGGCACTGGTCCGGGACCTCGACGACGGACCGGTCTGGGACCTGCCCGGCCCGCCCGCGGCGCTGGCCGCCCGCGGGACCAGGCACGCCCGCGGCCGGCGCCGTGCCCCCCCCCGCCCCCCCCCCGCCCCCCCCCCCCCCGGGGGGGGCGGGTCGCGTCCTGGGCTGCGGCCAGGTCCCTGGCTCCTGCCAGGTCCGCCGCATATGAGGTGCTGCTC
>NZ_JAXIOO010000050.1:0-23019 GCF_049311065.1 Arthrobacter sp. 7Tela_A1
ACCCGGCCCAGCCGGCACCAGCCGGCACCGGCCCTAAGCCACCACCGAGTCGTCCTCCACAGCCCCGGCAGCCATCGAAGCCCAGCGGCGCAGGAAAGCCTCGCCGGCGTCGTCGTGAATCCGGCCCGGAACGGTCAGCACAGGATAGGGCTTGGCGGGGACCCCGTCGGCCGGGCGCACGTCCACGTGGGCGACGTCGAATCCCAGGGAATGCAGCTCGTCCGCCATGGCGTAATCCGTCCGGGAATCCCCGACCGTCCGCCAGGTCCGCGGCACGGGCGTCCCCGCCGCCTCCAGCAGGGACAGCGCACGCCGGGCGCCGAGGTCCTTGCCCACCCCGAGGGCCTCGATGTCCGTGGAGATGATCGTCGGATCGATCCGGTAATCGACGGAATCATCGGAGTCGGGTGCGTGGTGGTCCAGACGGCAGACGCCCATGTCGAACCTGGACATCAGCGCCAGGGCATCGGCGTCGAACGCTTCCTGCTCGGCGAGGTAGTCGGCGTTGGCGACGTCGATGTTTTGTTCCACCGACACCATCGCCAGCTTCGTCTCGTCGAAGAACATGTGGCCGGCGTAGGAACCGGCCACCAGTTCCCGGACCGCGTCCGCATATTCGCGCGGCAGCGCCAGTTCGCCGTCGACTTCCACGGGACCGGAGCCTGTCCCGTTGAAGGAGAACCAGACCGCTCCCTTTTCGCAGATGGCGTGGACCAGCACGTCGGCCGGCAGGCCGGCGGCAAGCATCGGTTCCATGACCTGCGTCCGGATGAAGTCGTCAGAGCGGCCGGTGTTGAAGACCACCGGCCAGCCGGCGGACGCGAGGGCGACCAGATGGCCGATTACCTCGGGGGACACGGTGCGGGTGAGCGGCGAGGCCACCGGACCGTCGACGTCGAGCAGCAGGCCAAAGCGGGGAGCGTAGGAAGTCACCCTTCCAGTATTCCTGCTGCGCGGCCGCCTCCTGGTGTCAAAATGGGTAAAACGCGTAATCAGAGGCTTGTTGCCGGGGAGTCCTGTTTCCTTGGATGCTGAACTTCTCTACTCTGGATGAGTGATCTTCAAAGCTGTCGGCGATGTGCGCCCCTACCCTGACCATGGATACGTAACACCCAAGGACTGGGCAGCGGTACCTCCCCGGCAGGTCCGGTTGGACGAGCTGGTGACGACAAAAGCCACGCTTGATCTCGGTGCGCTCCTGGCCGAGGATTCCACCTTCTTTGGAGACCTTTTCCCGCATGTCGTGCAATGGAGGGGAACCATGTACCTGGAAGACGGATTGCACCGCGCAGTCAGGACCGCGCTGCACCAGCGCACCATCCTGCACGCCCGCGTGCTGGTGATCGATGACTAACCAGCCCCCTCGAGGGCAACGCGAAGGCGCTCAGGCAAAGGGTGAGCCGGAGGAGTGGCATGGCCACCGGATCGTCACCGAACGTGACCTGGGAGCCGTTTTCGATGACGACGGCGATGAAAGAGCCGCAGGTCGGTCCAAGCGTAAGCGCACCTTCCACGGCATCGTCCTGGGGCTGCTGATCACCGTATTGATCGCCGCTGCGGTTGTAGCCCAGGGCATCACTTCGGGCTGGATCGCGCTTCCCCAGGCGGCGCCCCGCGAGCCGGTCGAAACAGGCTGCCCGGCAGGGCCGTACCTTTATCAGTCACCGGACACTGTGACCGTCAATGTCTACAACACGACGGCGACTCCCGGGCTGGCCGGGGAAGTGGCTGAAGCGCTCAAGAAGCGCGGCTTCGTGGTGGAGACCGTCGGCAACAGCACCGTCAACCGGGAAGGCATGACGGCGATCATCCTCTCCGGCCCCACCGGCGAGTCCGCCGCATTCACGCTCCAGCAGCAGATCCCGGGGACCCAGTACATCCAGGACGACCGCGAAGATTCCTCGGTCGATGTTGTCATCGGCTCGGCCTATGACTCCCTGGTGCCGGTCGAGAAGGCACAGGCAGCGCCCCCGGGGCCGATCACCTGTCCCTGGCAAAGCGAGGCTCCGTCGGGCGAGGCCGGCTAACCCGCCAGTCCCAGGACTCATTCCCATCCGGCGGTTTGGCCGGTACCCTGCGCCGGGATGAAACCTGGACACCTAGGGACAGCCCCGCCCCCAGACACAGCCCCGTTCCCAGACACAGCGCACCCCGCCGACACGGCGCCGTCCGTCGCGCCGGCGGCCGGCACGGCCCCGGACCCCACACTGCTGCTGGCTGCCCTGCCCCTGGACGCTTCCGGCCCGGAGGGCCCGCCCCTCACCCCTGCGGAACTCCGCCGGGCAGCTGCGTTCACCGCGGCCGCCGCCCGCCGCCGGTTCCTGGCAGGACGCTATGCCGCCCGCCGGTTCGTGGCCGAAGTTGCCGGTGCACCGCTGGCCGAGGTGAAGGCCGAGTACCGCTGCAGTTCGTGCAGCAACGTGTCGGGACTAAGCCATGGAACGCCGCACTACTCCATCAGCGGCGGGCCCTCCGGTTTCTTCTTCAGCTTCAGCCGCGCCGGGAACAGGATCCTGGCTGCCGCTTTCGGCGCAGCACCCGTCGGCGTCGACGCCGCTGAAGTCAGCGGCTTCGCGCTCCCTTCCCTTGACGGTGTGATCGCCACCGAGCGGGAACGGCGAAACATCCAGGCGCTGGCGGCTGCCGGCCGTCCTGCGGCGCGGGCCCGGCTCTGGGCTAGGAAGGAGGCCGTCCTGAAGGCCACCGGGGACGGATTGCGGATCCCGCCCCAGCAGCTCGAGGCCGGAGACCTGGAAACAGTGCGCGTGCCCACTACCGGCGCGGTGCTGCGGGTTATGGATCTGGATGCGCCGGCCCTGGGACTGCCGAAGGGAACGTTGGCAGCGGCCGCCGTTCCCGCTGCCGGAGAGCTGGCTCCCGGGAAGCTGGCCTTCCGGCAGGTCAGGTGGAGCCAGACCCGTTTTCCGTAGCGCGTACTGTTCCGCCGCGGGCCAGTACGCTCCGCCGGGTGGCGTTCACTGCCTTCGCGATGAGTTCCTCAAGCGGGCCCTGGCGCCGGATGGTGCGCCAGATCAAAGCAAACGCAATCACGGCTGCGACCTGCAGCGCGTAGGAAAGTTCCGGCTCATCTTCGTAAAAGCCTGAGCCCAGCACCAGCAGGTGGAGGCAGTACAGGGTCAGCGTCATGCTTCCTGCCGCAGTCAGGGGAAGCAGGTATCGTCCGGCGGCGTGACCCAGCAGCAGCATGGCGCCAAGCACCGCCGCGGCGACGCCGATGGTGAAGACGAGGTCCAGCGGCGTGGTCGAGTGCGGGGCCAGGATGCCGATCCACCAGAAAGTCGTGGTGGGGAGATGATCTTCCGGGCCCCAGACCAAAACGTCCTGGATCGTCTCGGGATCCAGGAAAGGCGTGGCATCGGCAATTCGCTGCAGGCCGCCCAGCGGTCCGAGCACCAGCGCCGAGGCCAGTGCGGCCGCGACGGCAGTGCCGATTCCCGCAATGAGAACGGCGCACTGCGTCTTCCACTCTCCCAGCCGCAGCCGGCCGATCGCCATTCCCGCACAGATGTACGCCATCCACGGGATAGCCGGATATGTTCCGGTCACCAGCAACTGGGTTGCCAGCTGCCATGGATCGGTGAACAGGTCCGTGAACGTGGGATCGAAGCCGGGTTCAGGCAAGATGCCCCGAAGCAGTTGCATCAGCACCGGACCAAGCACCGCGAACACCGCGGCGGCCGTGAACAGGGCACGTGCCGACATGCCCAGCAGGGGAACCGCGAGCAGGAACATGGCGCCGTAGTAGGCCAGGATGATGAAGGCAGGCATGTCGACATAGGCGATGGCCAGTCCCAGGCAGGTCACCACGCCGGCCCTTACAGCCGTCCCGTAGCGGACGGCCGTCAGCGCACGGCCGATCCGGGGCTGGGTGCCGCCCGACGACAAGGCCAGCGCCACTCCGGCCAGCAGGGCAAACAAAGCGGCTGACTTTCCGGCGAACAAGGTCCATGCCAGTGACGGGCCCTCATCCTCCGCTACGGCCGGGAGCAGGTGAATGGCCATCATGCCGATCAGCGCGATCCCGCGGGCCGCGTCAATGCCCGTGAACCTTACTTTCTTGGTGATACCCGGAACGCTCATCGGTCCTCTTCCGTAACAGCCTGGCTGCCGGGGGTCCCGGATGCGGAGACCCTCATCAGGACTCCCGACAGAACCAGCACTGGCTGTGCACTGACTAGGTGAAAGCTGGGAAGTCCCTGTGGACAGGGATATCACAGAAGCTGTTCGGTGATGAATGGGTAGCGTACCCGTAATTTCCCGCACGGTCCCCGCGTATCCGAGTGATATCGGCCCGCCCCGGTACTCATGGCCATCAGGGAATGGCATATCTAGCCTTCTTCAGGCTGCCGCAGTCGCTCCCCGGGGAGACGGCAGGCGGCCGTTGCAGAAGAACGAGTTGCCATCAGAGAGAACGTCCCATGACTTTGTCCGAAGACCGGTCCGAAAACCTGAGAACAGCGAAAGGAGGGCGGCCAGCAGACTGTGCCGCCGGCGAAGCCTCCCGCACCGAGCAGCCGGCCCGCCGGACTGCCGGCGAGAAGGCCCAGGTGTTCAGCCGCACGGTGCTCGCGCCCGACCGTGCCGTCTACTACGGAGGGCCCGCAACGGAACAGCGGACCCTCGTCGACATCTTCAACCACACCGCGGCCGCCTACCCCTCCGCGCCCGCCCTCGATGACGGCTCCGATCCGCTCACCTATTCCCAGCTGGACGAGCGCGTCCAGGCCCTGGCGCGCAAGCTGTGGTCGGCCAGCATCGGTGCCGGCGACCGGGTGGGAATCCTTGTCCCGTCCGGGTCGGCCGATCTCTACATCGCTATCCTCGGAGTGCTGGTTTCCGGTGCGGCCTATGTCCCCGTGGACGCCGATGAACCCGCAGGACGGGCGGAAACCGTCTGGGAAGAAGGCGGCGTCTGTGCCGTGATCGGTGAGGGCCTCCAGCTGGCCATCCGGCAGGGTGTACCCATCCGGGGCAACGGACCGGTCCCCCATCCCGAAGATGACGCGTGGATCATCTTCACTTCCGGGTCAACCGGCAAGCCCAAGGGCGTGGCCGTGACCCATCGCTCGGCGGCCGCACTGGTCGACGCCGAATCCCGGCTCTACTGCGTGGACGCACCGCTCAGCCCCGGCGACCGGGTCCTGGCAGGACTCTCGGTAGCCTTCGATGCTTCGTGTGAAGAAATGTGGCTGGCCTGGGCGCACGGTGCCTGCCTGGTTCCCGCCCCGCGGTCAGTGGTGCGGTCCATCATCGATCTTGGGCCGTGGCTGGAAGAACGCCGGATCACCGCCGTTTCCACTGTGCCCACCCTCGCCTCGGTCTGGCCGGCGGAAACCGTGAGCCGGATCCGCCTGCTGATCTTTGGCGGCGAGGCCTGCCCGCCGGAACTGGGTACCCGGCTCTCCGGCCCGGGCCGGGAAGTCTGGAACACCTACGGGCCCACAGAAGCAACGGTCATTGCCTGCGCGGCTCCCCTGGACGGATCGTCGCCGGTCCGCATTGGCCTGCCGATCGAAGGCTGGGACCTCGCCGTCGTCGATCCCGACGGCAACCCCGTGCCGTGGGGCGAGGAAGGCGAGCTGGTGATTGGCGGCGTCGGACTGGCGCGGTATCTCGATCCGGGCATCAACGCGGAGAAGTACGCTCCGCTGCCCTCGCTCGGCTGGAACCGGGCGTACCGCAGCGGCGACAAGGTCCGGGCTGACCGGGAGGGCCTGGTGTTCGCCGGCCGCCTGGACGAACAGGTCAAGCTTGCCGGACGGCGGGTGGAACTCGGCGAAATCGACACCGCACTGGCAGCCCTTCCAGGCGTTGCCAGCGCCGCCGCCGCGGTCCAGACCACGGCGAGCGGCAACGAAGTCCTGGTCGGTTACCTCGTCGAATCCGAGGAAGGCAGCCTAGATCTGGCGGCAGCCCGAGAACACCTGAGCATCCACCTGCCCGCAACCCTGATCCCTACGCTTCGGATCATCACTGAACTTCCCATGAAGACCTCCGGCAAAGTGGACCGCAAGGCCCTGAGCGTGCCGGAGACAACGGTGGAACAGCAACTCGACGTCGAGGTTGAGCTGAACGCCGACCTGCGCTGGCTCGCCCAGCGCTGGACGGACCTGCTCGGGCCCCAGCAGCTCACCAAGGACAGCGACTTTTTTGCCCTCGGCGGAGCAAGCCTCGCAGCAGCGCAGCTGGTTTCAGCGCTCCGGGAGCGGTATCCCAAGGTCTCCATCGCCGACATCTATGCATACTCGTCGCTGACGGCAATGGCCGCCCGGCTCCGGGAAACCACGGACGACGGCGCCGCAGTGCGGCAGGTTCCTGCGACGCCGTGGTGGACCGGGCTGGCCCAGACGCCGCTGATCGCCGGTCTCTACGGCATCACCGGGCTGCGCTATGTCACCGGCATCGCGCTGGTTTGCTGGGTGATGAGCAATGTCCTGGCGACGCCGTGGACGCCGGATCCTCCGCTGCTTCCCCTGCTGGCAGCCTGGGTGGTGCTGTACAGCCTTCCGGCCCGCATGTTCGGCGCAGTCCTGGCCTGCCGGACCCTGCTCTTCCGGATCCGGCCGGGTGTCTATGCCCGGGGCGGCGGAACGCACCTGCGCCTGTGGGCTGCGGAGCGGATCGTCACCTACGCGAAGCTTGAACCGATCATGGGCACGCCGATGGGCATCTGGTATGCCCGGGCACTGGGCTGCGGCATTGGCTCCGGCGTCCACCTCGAAGCCATGCCTCCGGTCACGGGCCTGGCAGAGATCGAGGACGGGGCGGCTGTCGAGTACGAAGCTGATCTGGCCGGGCACTGGCTGGACGGCCATGAGCTGCACATCGGACACGTGCGGATTGGCGAGAACAGCCGGGTTGGTGCCCGTTCCACCGTGATGGGAAATGCCCAGGTGGGCGCAGGCGCCGAGATTGAACCCGGAACGTTCGTCTCCGGTGTCGTTCCCCCGGGGGAAAAATGGTCCGGGTCGCCCATGGAATATGTGGGATCGGCCGGAGAAGGATGGCCGCGCGCCGCCGTGACGAACGAGGAATCATCAAGCCTGGTCAAGCTCCTCTACGCCGCAGGACTGGGATGGATGACGGTGATGACGTTCCTGGCCATCATCCCGGGATCCATGCTGGTGCTCCTGCTCCTGCAGGATGCTGCGCAGCTGGGGCCGGCGCTCCTGGAGTTGGCACTCTGGGCCCCCGTGTTCGTGGTGCTGACCATGGGAACCTACCTGGCGCTCACCATCTTCTCGGTCAGGATGCTGGCCTCCCTGCTCCCGCCCGGAATCCACAGGCTCGACAGCAGCGCCGGCTGGGCTGCATGGCTGTCCAACCAGCTGCTGGCCAAGAGCCTCATTTCCATGTATCCGCTGTACGCAGGAATGCTGACGCCGGTCTGGATGGAGTGGCTGGGCGCCAAGGTGGGCAAAAACGCCGAGATCTCGACCGTGGAGACCATCCCGCACCTGACATCAGTGGGCGACCGCTCCTTCTTGGCAGACCATTCCCTGGTCTCGGCGGCGCGTGTCCGGCAAGGATGGCTGCATCTGGGCCCAACCTCGGTGGGGGAGAAGTCCTTCGTCGGGAACTCAGGGATTGTGGGAGCCGATACGGCGGTGCCGGATAACGCACTTATCGCCGTCCTCTCATCGGCGCCCAGGGATATGCCGGAGAATTCCTCCTGGTTTGGCCGGCCGCCGGTGGAGCTTCCACGCCCGGTCGAAGAGGGCGACTCCTCGCGGACCTATGAGCCCCCGATGAGGCTGCGCCTGGCCCGTGCCGCCGTCGAGACGTGCCGCCTCATTCCGGCAGTACTTACCGTGTGGCTGGCGCTCGCCACCGTTTACGTCCTGGCGGCCATCTCCGACACCGCAGGGCTCCTTCCCGCAGTACTCCTCTCCGGGCCGATCCTGCTGCTCAGCGGCATTCTGGCGTGCCTGACAGCGATCCTGGCCAAGTGGCTGCTGGTTGGCCAGTTCCGCTCCACGGAACATCCGCTCTGGAGTTCGTTCGTCTGGCGCAACGAACTGGCTGACGTCTTCTCGGAATCCCTCGCTGTGCCCGGCCTGGTGCGGATGTCCCTTGGAACGCCCATGCTCAACGCCTGGCTGCGCTGGATGGGTGCAGACATTGGCCGGGGAGTCTGGTGTGAGACGTGGTGGCTGCCGGAGTTCGACCTCATCGAGATCGGCAGCGGCGCCAGCATCAACCGCGGCACTGTCCTGCAGACGCACCTTTTCCATGACCGCATCATGCGACTGGACCGTGTGTCGATTGGTGCCGGAGCCACCCTGGGTCCCAACAGCATTGTGCTGCCGGGCAGTGCCATCGAAGAGGGTGCAACCGTCGGCTGCTGTTCGCTGGTGATGCGTGAGGAGAGCGTCCCGGCGAACAGCACCTGGTACGGAAATCCGCTGACCCACTGGGATGCGTCAGCGACGTCTGCTGCTGCTCCCGTGCACCGGGACGCGGTTCCCCGCGGCAACGCCCGCCGGACGCATGGCCGCCGCCGTGCCGTGGCGCCTTCACGATAGGAGAGAAAGATGTTCAGCCCAGTACAGACCGCCACGTCGGAGCTCGCCGAAACCGCGTTTGGACGCATCCTGACGGCCATGGTGACGCCGTTCACCACAGCCGGCAAGCTGGACCAGGCCGGTGCGGGGGACCTCGCCCGGTGGCTCTGCCGCGATGGATTCAATGACGGAGTGGTAGTCAACGGCACTACCGGAGAGTCCTTTGCGACGTCGAACTGGGAGAAGGCGTCCATGATCCATGCGGCGTCCATGGCGTTGCAGGGGACCGGGCGCAAGGTGATCGCCGGGGTGGGCTCCGGCGATACGGCACACAGCATCACGCTTGCCCAGGAAGCAGCTGACCAGTACGCCGACGGCTTGCTGGTGGTCGCGCCCTATTACTCGCGGCCCTCGCAGGCCGGCCTGCTGCGCCACTTCCTCGCGGTGGCTGACAGCACCGACTTGCCCGTGATGCTCTACGACATCCCAAAGCGGACCGGCGTCGCGATCAGCGAGGAGACTCTGGCAGCCGCGGCGAGGCATCCCCGCATCGTCGCCGTCAAGGACGCCAAAGGTGACCTGGAATCCACATCCCGGGTCATCGCCGAGACAGGGCTGGTGTACTACTCGGGCGACGATGCGCTCAACCTGCCGCTGCTTTCGGTCGGGGCGTCCGGATTTGTTTCGGTGGTCGGCCACTTTGCCGCCCGGGAGCTTCGTGAGCTTTTGTCGGCGTACTCGTCGGGGCGGGTCGGAGAGGCACTGGATGTCCATCGCCGCCTGCTGCCGGCCTACGCGGGCACGTTCCGCTGCCCGGGGGCGGCCTCCACCAAGGCATTGCTGAACCGGCTCGGCCTGCCGTCCGGACCGGTGCGGCTGCCGCTGGTTGACCTCACGGAGACGGAACTGGAGCGCTTTCTGCGGGACGTGCACAGCTCAGGCCTGCTGCCTGAGCCGGTGCCGGTCCAATGACCGCGGATCAGGGCCGCCGGAACAGGCAAAACCATAAGCATGCCGCCGAGCGGACTCCGGCCACCGGCGGGCGGGCGGCAGGCAAGGACAGGCTATCCGGTGTGGACGCTGCCCGCGGGGTTGCGCTGCTGGCCATGATCGCCGTCCACATCATGCCCGCGTGGAACGACGAGTTTGCGCCGACGCTTGTCTGGTCTGTCTTCGCCGGGCGCGGTGTCGCCTTGTTTGCGCTCCTCGCCGGGCTGTCCCTGGCCCTGAGCTCCGGAGGCTCCCGCCGGCTCGACGGCGACCGCCTCTCGGCAGCCCGCTCCGGCATCGCCGTGCGCGCCGCAATCATCTTGGCCATCGGCCTCCTGCTGGGCTACCTGGACATCACAGCCCAAGTGATCCTGGCCTATTACGGAGTCATGTTCCTGCTCGCCTTACCGTTGCTGCGGCTGTCTGCCCGGGCGCTGACGGTGTTGGCCGCGGCGGTGGCGCTGGTGTTCCCTTTCATCATGCAGGGGTTGCGGGACTACCTGCCGGAGCCCCCGCCCGGGCAGCCGACCCTGACCGGACTCTTCACGGACTTCGGCGCGCAGGTCCCGCAGCTGCTGCTCACCGGGACCTACCCCGCGCTGCCGTGGATGGCATACATCTGCGCCGGCCTGGCGATCGGACGCTTGGACCTGCGCAGCCGCAAGGTCCAGTCGGGCCTCCTGGCCGGCGGGTGCGGGCTGGCCCTGCTGACCACCCTGGTTTCGGCCTTCCTGCTTGGCCCCGCCGGGGGGCGGAGTGCCTTGGAAGAGCTGAACGGCGGCGGCAGCACCGGTGAGGAAGCGGTCTACGACATCCTCGTCTGGGGGCCGGATCCCACGCTGCCCACGGATTCGTGGTGGTGGCTGGCCGGGCTGGCTCCGTATTCAAGTACTCCTGTGGTCATCCTGAACACGATCGGCATCTCGGCTGCACTGCTGGCACTGCTGCTGCTCGTTGGCCCCCGGATTGAGCGGTTCCTGGCGCCCCTGGCCGCAATGGGGACCATGACGCTCACGCTCTACAGCGCCCATTTGCTGCTGCTGGCTACCGGACTGCTTGCCGAATATCCGTGGCCCGCCCTTCTCCTGCATATCGGACTGGCAGCGGCCTTCGCCCTGCTCTGGCGTCCGAGGATGG
This sequence comes from Arthrobacter sp. 7Tela_A1, assembly GCF_049311065.1. NCBI lineage: Bacteria > Bacillati > Actinomycetota > Actinomycetes > Micrococcales > Micrococcaceae > Arthrobacter > Arthrobacter sp. 7Tela_A1. Next base: position 10,653 of record NZ_JAXIOO010000050.1, read on the forward strand.
GACAGGGCCCGTTGGAACGGCTGGTCTCAGCGGCAGTGTCCCGCGTCCGGGCGTCGGTACTGTCCAAGGCACAGCTCCGTGCCGAGGACGCGCCCCGGCAGGAGGAACCGGTCCCGCCGGGACGCCTGCGCAACAGGAACAGCCGGCACCGGGCCGGCGTGCAGAATGCCGATCCGCCCGGGCAGCAGCGTTGACCCCCGCCGCACACCGGATACGGTGCCGAAGGGCGGTCTTGCCGATGGCAGCGGCGCTGTTCCTGACGGGGACGGCGCCGCTCCATGCGTTAGAGAACGGCAGTACCCCGGCCGCCCCGCCGCCCGGCGCCGGACAGGTGTCGCCCGTGCCCGGGGTTTCGGCCAATCCCTGTGACCGGCTGACGGCGGGGGAAGTGAAGTTCGACGTCGGGGATTCTGCCCGGGTCACCTTCGCCACTGCCGCGGCATACGGGAGTACCGCCGTCCTGCTCACCAGCTGCGTGCAGGACGGAGATGAGAGTTACCGGCAGGAATGGCAGCGGACAGGGTTCGCCGGCCGGAACGGGTTCGCTCCCCGGGGACGCATGTGGGAAAACACCCTCTTCTCTCCCACGGGATCGTTTACGGTAACCGAGGCACTGGGACGGGAAAACCCCGGAACGGAACTGAAGTATTACCAGGTGAATGAGCAATCGCGCTGGGGAGGAGAGAAAGGGCGGACCTACAACCAGTACTTCGAGGGAGAGGGCGGCCGCGCTGATGAGAACCTCTGGCGCTACATGCAGAGCGGGCTCTACGAGCAGGCTGCAGTAATCAACTGGAACCGGCCGCCGGATATGCCCGTCACACAGGGGGCTTCCTTCGCGATCTTCCTGCACGCGGGCAACGCCGAGACGTGGGGCTGCATCTCTACGGATCTGGCAACGGTGACGAAGTTCTTGAAGACAGCCGTACCGGGGGACAGGATGGTCATGGGAATCCAGGACGACGTCTTCCTCACCTCAACCGCCCGGTCGGACGCACTGATGCTTGAGCGTGCAGCCGAAGAAGCGGCAGTTGAAAAGCGTGCAGCTGAACAGCGCGCCGCGGCCCAGCGGGACGCAGAGGACGCCGCGGCGGTATCGGACTGGGAACCGTACGCTGTTGGCGCGTTCTCCCTGACGCTGTTCGTTATGTATGTGACAGCGAAGCTCCGAGGCGGCCGTGCCCGCCCTGAACAGAGTCCCCGCACCGCCGACGCACAAGAGCCCGCAATCCGTTAGCGGGGGAGGCAGTTGCAGGTCTTGACCTGTCTGGCTGCAGCGCTGCCGATAAACTGTGGACTATGGCGGGCAGGAACAGCTTCAGCGACAGGTCTGAAACCGGCCGGCGGAACATCGAAGGCCAGGCAGACCTCGAGGCGGGATTCGCTGCGGGTAAAGCGCTGTATGAAGAGCGGATGAAGCTGCTCCCCGGATTGTGGATGCCTCCCGCTCCGCCGTGGAGCGAATTGCCCGCTGAGGTCCGTGCCCGCTGGCAGCGAACTGCAGCGCAGGCAAAAAACCACGGCTGACAAAATCGGTTCCAGCTGGCAGGATCAGCGCCCATGCACGCCGTGAGCCCTACCTCCTCCACCCCCGGCTCGGGAACCAGACAGGATTACGTGCCCGGCCACGGGCATCCCCAGTACTCGGTCTCCCGCTATGAGCTGGAACTGGATTATGACGTCGGCCGGAACCGTCTGGAGGCCGTGGCCACGCTGCGAGCCGTTGCCGCTGAGCTGCTCGCCGACGTCGTACTGGACCTTGGCCCGCACCTCACCGTGGTCAGGGCGGAGTTCTCAGGTGCCGCGGTTCCCTTCGTCCGCAGCACCCATCACGTACGAATCCCGCTTCCCGTCACCGTGGCCCGCGGCGGTGTGATGTCCCTGCGGATCACCTACGCCGGGCAGCCGCAGCCGCTGGACGGACCCTGGGGAACTATCGGATGGGAAGAACTGGACGACGGTGTGCTGGTCGCCGGCCAGCCTGCGGGCGCCCCCACCTGGTTTCCCTGCAACGATCACCCCGCGGACAAAGCCTCCTACCGGATTACGGTTACGGCCGATGCCGGCTACCGCGTGGTCGCCAACGGAGCCTGCCTTTCCCGGGTTCGGAACGGTTCCCGCAGCACCTGGACCTTCGAACAGGCCGAGCCGATGGCCCCCTACCTGGCCACCGTGCAGATCGGCCGCTATGAACAGGCCGCCATCGGCCGGCGGGAGATCCTGGTGGCACCTCCGTCCCTCCTGCCGAAAGCTTGGAAAGCCCTGGCTGGACATGAGCCGATGTTTGCTGCCTTCGAGCGGTGGTTCGGGCCCTACCCCTTCGCCGGCTACACCGTGGTGGTGACCGCTGACAAGCTCGAGATCCCGCTGGAAGCGCAGACCCTGACCGTCCTTGGCCGCAATCACCTGGGCAAGAAGTCCAGGAGCCTGCTGGCGCACGAACTGGCACACCAGTGGTTCGGAAACTCAGTGACGGCCGGCGACTGGCAGGACATCTGGCTGCACGAAGGATTTGCCACCTACGCCGAGTGGCTGTGGGCCGAGGAATCCGGCCAACGCACGGCTGACGAGCAGGCCGGCAAGGCACGCCGCCGGCTCGCGGGATGCCCGCAGGATCTGCGCCTGGCCGATCCCGGACCGGAAAGGATGTTCGACGACGTCGTCTACGTGCGCGGAGCCCTCGCCGTGCATGCGCTTCGCCGGGCCGGGACCGACGCGGTGTTCTTCAGCCTCCTGCGCGCCTGGACGGAAGCGTTCCGGCACGGCAACGCGTCCACGGCGGACTTCCTGGCGCTGGCGGAACGCGCCTACGCCGGCACCGGTGTTCGCCCCGGGACCCTGCTGGGACCCTGGCTTTTCGAACCCGGGCTGCCGGAGGGCTAGCGGCCTTCCGCCGGTGCGGCCTCCGCGGGTGCGCCGGCCCGGGTTTCATCCGCCAGCTCGGCGCGTTCCCGGCCGGGACCGCGTACCCAGAGACGGTAGGCCACAAACAGCAGCCCGATCCAGACGACGCCGACGATCAGGGCGACCCGGGTGTCCGGCATGATCCCCAGCAGCACCACAATGAAGACCATGAAGCCCAGGGCAGCGTAGGACGCGGCCGGCCAGAACGGGACGCCGAACTCTGAGGCCGGCAGGCTCCGGCGCTTGATTTCACGTTTCATCGCGATGTGGGAGAGCAGGATCATCAGCCATACCCAGACGGTGGCGAAGGTCGCGATCGAAGCGATCAGCAGGAAGAGGGACTCGGGCAGCAGCGCATTGAGCACGACGCCGGCAAGCAGGACTGCGGCCATCACGGCCACCGTCATCCAGGGCACGCCGTGCCGGGAGATGCGGGCGAAGCCCGCCGGTGCCTGGCCCTGCCTGGCGAGGGCGAACATCATCCGGCCGGCACCGAAGGTATCCGAGTTGATGGCCGAGATTGCTGCGGTGATGACCACCGCGTTGAGGATGTGCGCGGCGGCCGGAATGCCGAGGGCGTCGAAGATCTGGACAAAGGGACTGGTCTCGCCGTCGATCTGTTCCCACGGGAAAATCATCATCAGCACTGAGAGCGCACCGACGTAGAACAGCAGGATGCGGACCGGGACGGTGTTGACTGCCGCGGGAATGGCTTTCTTCGGGTTTTCGGCTTCTCCTGCCGTAATTCCAATGGTCTCGATGCCGCCGAACGCGAACATCACGACGGCGAAGGACGCCAGCACGCCCCAGATCCCGTTGGCGAAGAAGCCGCCGGAGCCCAGGAGGGTGTCCAGACCGGGGTTAGCCGCATCCGGCAGCCCGAAACCGAAGACGATGATCGCGGCGCCGCCGGCGATCATGGCGATGATGGCCGAGACCTTGATGATGGAAAGCCAGAACTCGGTCTCGCCGAATACCTTCACCCGCATCAGGTTCAGTGCGGCGATCAGGAAAATGACGGCGAGGATCCAGATCCAGCGCGGAACCTCCGGGAACCAGAACCCCATGTAGATGCCGAAGGCCGTCACGTCCGCAATCGCGACGATTGCCATCTCGAACGCGAATGTCCACCCGGTGATGAACCCGGCGAACGGGCCCAGGTAACGGCTGGCGTAGTGTCCGAAGGAACCGGAGACCGGGTGCCGGACGGCCATCTCGCCGAGGGCCCGCATGACCAGGAACACCGCCGCCCCGCCAATGATGTAGGCCAGGAGCACTGCCGGACCGGCAGCCTGGATGGCTGCGGCCGATCCGTAGAACAGGCCCGTGCCGATGGCCGAGCCAAGTGCCATGAAACGGATGTGCCGGACGTTCAGTCCGCGGGCCAGCGCTTGGCCAAAGGAAGACATGGAGAAACACCTTGGAGTGGGGGATTAGCCGCAGCGGCGGCCAATCAATGGTACGCCTCCCGGCGCCTGCGCTGCCGGGAAGCGGACCCGCCAGGAAGTGGTATCTGCCACACCGGCACGCTTTAAAAGGCAAGCGGGGGGGGGGGGGGGGGGGGGGGGCGGCCGCGCCCCCCCCCCCCCCCCCCCCCCCCAGCCGGAACTCAGGACTTAGGCAACCGCCGGCTCTCGGGATTCGTGCAGGAACCGTGCGTAGGCCGGAACGGTCAGGAAGGTCGGGAAGTGTTCGCCGCAGGCGACTTCCTCGAAGATTTCCAGCGCGTCTTCGAAACGGTCACCGTCGAAGCGTTCCAGCTTGCCGAACTCTTCTTCCAGCAGCTCCTGGACCCAGTGCGGGGTCACGATGTCGCCCTCGTCCGTCACTGCGGAGGAATGGATCCACTGCCAGACCTGGGACCTGGAGATCTCAGCCGTGGCTGCGTCCTCCATCAGGTTGTTGATCGCAGCTGCGCCGTTGCCCCGCAGCCAGGACTCGATGTACCGGATGCCCACCTCGATGTTGCTGCGGATACCGGCCTCGGTGATCACGCCCGGAGTGGCTGCAATGTTCAGCAGCTCCTTATCGTTCGGGACCACGTCTTCACGGGTGCGTTCGAGCTGGTTCGGACGCTCGCCGAGCACGCCGTCGAACACCTCCATGGCCACCGGCACCAGATCCGGGTGCGCCACCCAGGAACCGTCGAAACCGTCGGTCACTTCGCGAGTCTTGTCAGCGCGCACCCGCTCCATGGCGACGTCGTTCGCTGCCTTGTCCTTGCGGTTGGGGATGAAGGCAGCCATGCCGCCGATGGCGTGGGCGCCGCGGCGGTGGCAGGCACGGACCAGCTGCTCGGTGTAGGAGCGCATGAACGGAGCGGTCATGGTCACCATGCCGCGGTCCGGGAGGATGAAGCGCGGGCCGCGGGTGCGGAAATTCTTGATCACGGAGAAGATGTAGTCCCAGCGGCCGGCGTTCAGGCCTGCGGCGTGGTCGCGCAGTTCGTAGAGGATTTCTTCCATCTCGAACGCCGCGGTGATGGTTTCGATCAGCACGGTGGCGCGGATGGTGCCCTGCGGGATGCCCAGCAGGTCCTGCGCCAGGATGAAGATGTCATTCCAGAGGCGGGCCTCGAGGTGGTTCTCGATCTTCGGCAGGTAGAAGTACGGGCCGCGGCCTTCGGCGATCAGGCGGTGGGCGTTGTGGAAGAAGTAGAGGCCGAAGTCCACGATTCCGCCGGCGATCGGGGTGTTGTTCACCAGCATGTGCTTCTCGGGCAGGTGCCAGCCGCGGGGACGGACCACAATGGTGGGCAGCTCCGTCAGCTGGGAGCCGCTGACCTTGTACTCCTTGCCCTCGGGTGAGGTGAAGGACAGGCGGTAGTCCAGGGCATCGCGCAGGTTCAGCTGGCCGTTGATCACGTTGGACCACGACGGCGTGGAGGAGTCCTCCATGTCCGCCAGCCACACCTTGGCGCCGGAGTTCAGGGCGTTGATGGTCATCTTGCGGTCCACCGGACCGGTGATTTCCACGCGGCGGTCTTCCAAGCCGGGGGCCGTGGGAGCCACGCGCCAGGAGCTGTCCTCCCGGATGTGGCGGGTTTCGGGCAGGAACGACGGGTCGGCGCCGTTGGAGATCTGCTGCCGGCGCGCCTGCCGCTGCTGCAGCAGTTCCTGGCGGCGGGTGTGGGTGGCCTGGTGCAGCGCCTTGACGAAGTCCAGGGCCTGCGGGGTGAGGATCTCCTCCTGCCGGCGGACCGGCGAAGCGGTGAGGGAAATACCGTTCAGGGTGATGGGATCGTTCATGGCGTGCTCCTTGGCATCTTTCAAAGTTTGGGGTTCCTCCGTCCCTCCCACCCGCCGAAAGGGCAGTTACGGCTGTTTTCAGGGCTGAAACGAGCCGTAACTGGCCTCTCGATGGGCGCGGAGGGGGCAGGAGGGTGGTGCTGGTTAGTGGAACTGGGCGGTTTCGGTGGAACCGGCCAGAGCCAGGGTGCTGCCCTCGGGGTTGAGGGCGGTGGCGATTGCGTCAAAGTAGCCGGTGCCGACTTCGCGCTGGTGGCGGGTAGCGGTGTAGCCGCGGTCTTCGGAGCCGAATTCCTTCTCCTGCAGTTCCACGTAGGCGCTCATGCCGTTGCGGGCGTAGCCGTGGGCAAGATCGAACATGGAGTAGTTCAGGGCGTGGAAACCGGCCAGCGTGATGAACTGGAACTTGAAGCCCATGGCACCGAGCTCGCGCTGGAACTTGGCGATCGTGTCGTCATCCAGGTGCTTCTTCCAGTTGAAGGACGGCGAGCAGTTGTAGGCCAGCATCTGGTCCGGGAACTCGGAGCGGACAGCTTCGGAGAACTTGCGGGCCATTTCCAGGTCCGGGGTGCCGGTCTCCATCCAGATAAGGTCGGAGTACGGTGCGTAGGCCTTGGCACGGGCGATGCAGGGCTCAATGCCGTTGCGGACCTTGTAGAAGCCTTCAGCCGTGCGCTCGCCAGTGATGAACTCCTGGTCCCGCTCGTCGACGTCGGACGTGATTAGGGTTGCGGCCTCGGCGTCGGTGCGGGCGATCACCACGGTGGGTGTGTCTGCGACGTCGGCTGCCAGACGGGCAGCGTTAAGGGTGCGGATGTGCTGGCTGGTGGGGATCAGCACCTTGCCGCCAAGGTGGCCGCACTTCTTTTCCGACGCGAGCTGGTCCTCCCAATGAACGCCCGAGGCGCCGGCCTGAATCATGGACTTCATCAGTTCGTAGGCGTTCAGCGGGCCGGGGCGGGGGGCGGGGCGGGCGGCGGGCCGCCGCCGCGGGCGGCGGCGTCGGCCACGATCGGCACCAGGTAGTCATCCACGGACTGGATGCCTTCGGCGAACTCGATCTGGTCGGCGCGGAGCAGGGCGTTGTTGATGCGGCGGACGACGGTGGGAACCGAGTTTGCCGGGTAGAGCGACTGGTCCGGGTAGGTGTGGCCGGAATTGTTGGCGTCAGCGGCAACCTGCCAGCCGGAGAGGTAGATGGCCTTCAGTCCGGCCTTGACCTGCTGCACGGCCTGGTTGCCGGTCAGGGCGCCGAGTGCGTTGGTGTAGCCCTCGTCGCCGGCGTTGCGGAGCTGGTCCCACAGCTTCTCGGCGCCGCGGCGGGCCAGGGTGTGCTCTTCCTGGACGCGGCCACGGAGCTTGACGACGTCTTCGGCAGTGTAATCGCGCTCGATGCCGTCCCAGCGGGGATCGGTGGCCCATTCCTGGGCGAGCTGCTCTGCGGTGCGTGCTGTCTGGTCGCGGCTGGGTTCCTGCGTCATTGCCTAACATCTCCTCGGTTTGCGGTGCGAGCCGGTCTTGCACGAATCCGGCATTTCCTTGCTGTGCAATCAACACTCGGGCAAAAACAACCCTCTTTCTAGGGGTTTTCTATGGAAAGAAACGCAGTTCTTCGCATATTGTGAATTTGTGACGAGTGCAACATGGAACCGGCCCCTTCCTGCCGGCAAAACGGACGACGACGGTGCCTCGGACTCCTCGCTCGACGTGATCAGCCTGGGCCGCCGGGTGCGCCACCTGCGCAAGGCCAAGGGCATGACGCTCGATGACCTGGGGGCCGCCGTCGGGACCGTGGCTTCGCAGCTTTCCCTGCTCGAAAACGGCAAGCGCGAGCCGAAACTCGGGATGCTGCAGTCCCTGGCGAAAGCATTGGACGTGAGCATCGACCAGCTGCTGGGGTCGGAGCCGCCGAGCCGCAGGGCAGCCCTGGAAATCGAGTTGGAACGGGCCCAGCGCGGACCGCTGTACCAATCCCTGGGCCTGCCGAAGGTCCGCATTTCTTCGCGTTTGCCGCTTGACGTGCTCGAATCCCTGGTCGGCCTGCAGTCCGAACTCGAGCGCCGGCTCAACGAACAGGTGGCGACACCGGAGGAAGCCCGCCGCGCCAATGGTGAGCTGCGGGTCATGATGCGCGAGCGGAACAACTACTTCCCGGAGTATGAGCAAGCCGCACAAAAGGTCCTGGACTCCGTGGGCCACACCAACGGCCCGCTGTCCCAGCACGTCATTGCGGACATTGCCGCCCATCTTGGCTTCAGCCTGCACCACGTTTCCGACCTGCCGCACTCCACGCGCTCGGTGACGGACCTCAAGAACAAGCGGATCTACCTGACCCAGTCCCAGCGCTCAGAACACGATCCGCGCTCGGTGCTGCTCCAGGCCCTCGGGCACTACGTTCTGGACCACCAGACGCCCAGCAGCTACGGAGAATTCCTCAGCCAGCGGGTCGCCACGAACTACTTCGCCGCCGCCCTGCTGCTGCCGGAGAAAGCCACCGTGGAGTTCCTGCAGCGCGCCAAGACGGCCAAGGAAATCGCCGTCGAGGACATCCGTGACGCCTTCGCTGTCTCCTATGAGACCGCAGCGCACCGGTTCACCAACCTGGCCACCGAGCACCTGGGCATCCGCACGCACTTCCAGAAAGTGCATGAGAGCGGCATTGTCTACAAGGCCTATGAGAACGACGGCGTGACGTTCCCGTCTGACCACACCGGAGCTATCGAGGGCCAGCCGATCTGCCGCTACTGGACCTCACGCGAAGTTTTCTCGGTGCCGGATAAATTCAGTGCCTACAACCAGTACACGGACACCCCGGCCGGAACCTTCTGGTGCACGGCGCGGACCGAACGAAGCTCCGGCGGCCTGTTCTCGCTGAGCATCGGCGTGCCGTACGCGCACGTGAAGTGGTTTCGCGGCCGGGACACCACGGAGCGGTCCAAGTCCCGCTGCCCGGATCCGGACTGCTGCCGCACGCCCCCGGCGGAGCTGGCATCGGAGTGGTCCGGCATGGCCTGGCCCAGTGCACGGGCGCACTCGCATCTGCTGGCCGCCCTGCCGCCCGGCGCCTTCCCGGGCGTGGACGAGACCGAGGTGTACAGCTTCCTGCAGGCTCACGCCGGGGACTGACCTGGTTCCCGTCATCGAGAGGCCAGTTACGGCTCGTTTCGGCCGCGAGAAGAGCCGTAACTGGCCTCTCGATGGAGCGGTGGTTACTGCTCCGTGGGCAGGGTGAGGATCTCGGCGCCGTCGTCCGTGATGATGATGGTGTGCTCGCTGTGCGCACTGCGGGCACCCGTTGAGCTGCGCAGTGTCCAGCCGTCCGCGTCGAAGGTGAGCTGGTCCGTGTCGGCCATGACCCACGGCTCCAGGGCCAGCATCAGGCCGGGCGTGAGGACGTAGCCGCGCCCGGGGCGGCCGGTGTTGGGAATGTGCGGGTCCTGGTGCATGGTGGAGCCGATGCCGTGGCCGCCGAATTCGGTGTTCACCGGATAGCCGGCGTCGCCCAGTACCGTCCCGATGGCGTGTGAGAGGTCGCCGATGCGTGCTCCCGGGCGAGCGGCGGCAATGCCGGCTGCCAGCGCCCGTTCGGTGGTGTCGATCAGCTTCACGCTTTCGGCTGGCCGGGCATCCCCGACAAGAAAACTGATCGCGGAGTCAGCCGCGATTCCGTCCTTGGACACGGCAAGGTCAAGGCTGAGCAGGTCCCCGTCCTGCAGGTGGTAGTCGTGGGGCAGGCCGTGCAGCACGGCGTCGTTCACCCCGGTGCAGATGTAGTGCCCGAACGGTCCGCGGCCGAAAGACGGCTCATAGTCGATATAGCAGGACGCGGCACCCGCATCCCGAATCATGTCGCCCGTCCACCGATCGATGTCCAGCAGGTTGGTGCCGACGGTTGCCCGCTTCTTCATGGCCTGGAGGATGTCCGCGACGAGCCGGCCGGTGACCCGGGCCTTTGCCGCTTCCGCTGCGTTCAGGATTTCGATCATGTGGTGCCTTTCGGGGCAGGGGAATTCGGCGTCTGTTCTGCATTCTGGCAGAACGTTTAGGGTGTAGGCATGCCTGAGATGCCGGAAGTACAGGGACTGGTCGATTTCCTGCGGTCCAAGCTGCTCCCGGAGGACGACGCGCCGGCCCGGGTCGCCGACGTCGAAGTCCTGTCCTTTTCAGTCCTGAAGACCGCCGAGGTTCCGCTGGATGCCTTGAAGGAGGGGCCGGTGACCGCCGTCGGCCGCCGCGGCAAGTTCCTCATCATCACGGCCGGGGGAGCGCATCTGGTGATACATCTGGCAAAGGCCGGGTGGCTTCGGTGGTCCGACGCCCTGAAACCCGGCAAGCTGCGGCCCGGCAAGGGTGCCATGGCACTGCGCGTGCGGTTCGCCCCGAAGGACCCAGGCGGGGATGAACCGGGGTTCGATCTCACCGAAGCAGGCACCAAGAAATCCCTGGCGGTCTATGTGGTCCGGGGAGTGGAGGAAGTCCCCGGGATTGCACGGCTGGGACCGGAAGCGTTCGACGTCGACCAGGAGACTTTTGCGGCGCTGGTCGCCGGCCACCGCGGGCAGATTAAGGGCCTGCTGCGGGACCAGTCGGTCATCGCGGGAGTCGGCAACGCATACAGCGACGAGATCCTGCACGCCGCGCATCTCTCGCCGTTCGCCAACGCCTCGAAGCTGACGCCGGAGGAAGTCGAGCGGCTCTACCAGGCCATGGGGGCCGTTTTGGAGTCGGCAATCGAGAACGCGACCGGCCGCCCTGCCGCGGAGCTGAAGGACTCCAAACGCCGGGCCCTGCGGGTACATGCCCGGACCGGGGAATTGTGTCCGGTGTGCGGGGACACCGTGCGTGAGGTGTCCTTCGCTGACTCTTCGCTGCAGTACTGCCCCACCTGCCAGACCGGCGGCAAGCTGCTGGCCGACCGCCGGCTGTCCAAACTGCTGAAGTAGGCGGTTAGACCAGGGACACCGGGGCAAGTATCGCTGCCGCAACCATCAAGACGAGGACCACCAGCACGGACGTTCCGCACAACAGCCAGATCCGTCGCTTGGAGCCGCGCGGAGCGAACCAGATCGCTGCCGTACCTGCACCCAGCAGGGCGATGCCAACCGGCAGGAACGCGCCCACCTTGGGCCAGGTGTTCATCGGGAGCAGCAGATTGGCCCCGTACATGGTCAGGAACAGGGCCGGAATGCCCAGGCCGATGGAAAGCAGCGCGACCAGCAGGTTGAAGCGTGCCTGGGCATCAGCTTCGCGTGAACCGGAAATGCTTGAGGCAGCGGAGAGCAGCATGCGGATGCACTCTGTCTCCTTTTCAAGCTGGCGGCACATTTCCTGGCACTGGCGTACGGCGGCGTCGTGAACCCTCATCCACGGCCGGGTCTCATGCGTCGCGGGAGAATGCTGGTTGATGAGGGCCGGATCCTGCAGCTTCCGGTACGCGTGGTAGGCCTCGGAATCCGTGGTGTGCACCCATAAGCCTTCGCGGACGGCTTCCCGCGCCTGATCCGCCGCCCGGCCGCAGATGATGTTCAGCTGGAGCAGTGCAGCGATGACATCCGTGTATTCCTCGGATGCCTTCGTGTCTGTGCTGGATTCGGCCAGGCATGCTTCCAAGGCGTAGCGGATTTCGCGGACGGAGCCGACGGTGTTGCGCGAAAACTCCGCCAGGGACTTCGCCAACCGGGCGGCCGTGATGACGGGTTCACCGGAAAGATCCGTGAGTTCCAGCCGCTCCTGCAGCTGGTGCGCCGCCAGGGACTCAATTTCTGTCCTGCGCGCGGAATCGGCCGCTGGAATGAGGGTGAATTCGTTGACGTTCCCGTTTTCCGCCCAAGCCGCTACGAGCGTGGCTTCCACGCTGACGCGGCCCGGCGTCACCGTGATCAGGACGTGCCCGACAGCAGCCCAGCGTTCCCCGTCGGTGTTCCCGGGAAGGAGCAGGAGGGGTGCGACGCGCAGGCCCGGGGGCTGCGCAGCCGTTGTGGCTGCTTCGCTGGCAGCACGCTCATCCATGCCTGAGTTGAAGATGGCGCCCGAACCGAACCGGACGCTGACCCGGATGCCTTCCCTGCCCGGACTGCCCGCCGTGTCCTGCTCGCCTGCTGTCTGAATCACTGCATCCCCCAAAGTGCGTTTACGTTTGCTTCCCCAAGTATGCGGCCGGCACGAACGCGGGCCCCCCCGCCCACCCGGGGCCCCGGGTTTTTTTTTGGGGGGGT
>NZ_JAXIOO010000051.1:0-22439 GCF_049311065.1 Arthrobacter sp. 7Tela_A1
GGGCGGGGGGGCCGGCCGGGGCCCCCCCTGGGGCGCGCCGGGGGGGGGGGGGGCCGGGCCGCTCCTGCTGTGGCAGGGGGCGGTTTGGGTGCTGGAGATCGAGCCCTTCATCGTTCCGGGACCGCTGGCGATTGCCGGAGCCTTCGCCGGCAATCTGGCGAACGTGCTGGCTGCCGCCGTCGTGACCGGGGTGAACGCCGCCGTCGGGCTGGTGGTTGGAGCCCTGCTGGGGGTCGCAGCCGCTGTGGCCGCAGCTGCTGTGCCGGTGCTGGACCGGCTGGCCGCACCGCTGGTGGTGGCGCTTTCGGTCATACCGATAGTGGCGCTGGCTCCGGTGCTCTACACAATGTTCGGTGCCGACCAGCAGGCCACCCGGCAGATCGTGGCGGGAATCGCCGTCTTCATCCCCGTCTACGTCAACTCGCTGCGCGGTTTCCGGCAGGTGAAGCCGGTGCACCGGGACCTGATGCGTTCCTATGCCGCCGGGAAGTGGCAGATCAGCCGCAGCGTCACTCTGCCCAGTGCAGTGCCGTACATGTTCACCGGCCTGCGGATCGCGTCGTCGCTGGCCGTCGTCTCGGCACTGATTGCCGAGTACTTCGGCGGGCCGGTAGGCGGCCTCGGCAAGTCGGTGACCTCAGCGGCGTCGAGCAGCAACTACACGCTGGCCTGGGCCTACGTGCTTGGCGCCGTCCTGCTTGGACTGTTGTTCTACGCGGTCACCGCCGCGCTGGAGAAGTACTTTTCCCGGCACACCGGCGGCTCCTGAGTCGGGTGCCGCTCCATAGATGTTTCACCGCACCACTCCGTCCGCACTAACCGCCCGTATGAGGGGAAGCACATGAACACACGAAGGAAACCGCTCACCATCCTGGCCTCCGGGCTGGCCGTCACCGCCCTGGCGCTGGCAGGCTGCGGCGGGGAATCCGGGGACGGCTCGGCCGCGGCCGATGAACTTACCCCGGTGAAGCTGCAGCTGCAGTGGTTCGCGCAGGCCCAGTTCGCCGGCTACTACGCAGCCCTGGACCAGGGCTTCTTCGAGGAGGAGGGCCTCGACGTGGAAATCCTGGAGGGCGGCGCCGATATCGTGCCGCAGGATGTCCTGGCCTCCGGCGACGCTGACTACGCCATCTCCTGGGTTCCCAAGGTCCTCGGCTCGATCGAGCAGGGCGCTTCCATCACCAACGTGGCGCAGATCTTCGAACGAAGCGCCACCCTGCAGGTCGCGATGGCGGACTCGGGCATTGACGGTCCCGAAGACCTCGCCGGCAAGAAGGTTGGCTCCTGGGGCTACGGCAATGAGTGGGAGCTGTTTGCCGGTATGCAGCAGGCCGGGGTCGAGATCGATGACATTGAACTGATCCAGCAGGCCTTCGACATGAACGGCTTCCTCGCCGGGGATATCGACGCTGCCCAGGCCATGACCTACAACGAATACGCGCAGGTCCTGGAGACGGAGAACCCGAACACGGGCGAGCTCTACCAGCCGGAGGACCTCACCGTCATCGACTGGAACGAAGAGGGCACCGCGATGCTTCAGGACGCCATTTGGGCGGACACACAGCGGCTCGAGGATGACGAGGAGTACCAGGAAACCACGGTTGCCTTCATCAAGGCCGCCATCAAAGGCTGGGCGTATGCGAAGGACAACCCTGAGGAAGCGGCGGAGATCGTCACCGGGGCCGGGTCCACGCTGGGCACGAGCCACCAGCTGTGGATGACTAACGAAACGTCCAAGCTGATCTGGCCGTCGACTAACGGCGTTGGCCTGATCGATGAGGCTGCGTGGGAACAGACGGTTGAGATCGCCCTGGGCACCAAGAACGAGACCGGTGCGACGATCATCAGTGAGGAGCCGCCGGCTACGGCCTGGACCAACGAGTACGTCGAGAAGGCACTTGCCGAGCTGGAGGAAGAAGGCGTGGACACCAAGGGTGCCGACTTCGCGCCGATTGAGGTTGAGCTTCAGCCCGGAGGCAACTGAGCCGGTTTGAACCCGTGCCGGCCTGGCCGGCGCACCGTCGCATGGGTTTTCTGGGGCCGCCCGCCGGGCGGCCGGGGCTGATGGTGGTGTGCCGGCCAGGCGTCTTTTCGTTGGAGTCCAGCCGGGATATTCACCGGTCAAAAGCTGTAGCGTTTGGGCTACCCTCATCGCGAATCAATGCGGGCGGGGTATATGCGACTCGGGGTTCCTGCGACTGGCGCGGGGCGGTTCGGGGGAGTGGTGCTGCGGTGAGGGACCGGCTTACGGGTCTGCCAGCCAAGCGTGCAGACCCGTGACCTTTCTGGGTGTCACGATGTGAAATGAGGTGCTATCCAACAGAGGCCCCGGGCATTCGGTCTGGACCGCGGCCCTCGCGGCGTCAGTTGGTGAGAGCCGGTTGAATACTGGAGCGGTTCGCATAGATTGTGGGCACGACAGTAGCGATCATTAAGCCTAACAATCCCATGCCGGCCACCACGGACCACGGAACCCAGCTGATCATAAACGTGGCGCCGGGAACGGTCTTGTTCATCGCCGCCCACACAATCGCCAGTGTAGGAATGAGAACGATCAGACTCAGGATGGCTGCTGTGACTGCGTAGATGACTGCTTCCAGAACAGCCGTGAGCAGGATCGCTGACGGTGTGCTGCCGGCGGCCAGAACCAGGGCGTTGTCACGTTCCCTGGCTCGTCCCGACATGAAAACTGCGACGGAAGCGGCCAATGCGGCCAAAATCAGCGGAGCCCCGTAAATGACGAAATTCCCAACCGTGTCGGGAGGAGGACCAGCGACTCCTGACTCAAGGGCGAGTGCCTGTTGGAACATGGCCAGGACGCTGGTGAAGGCACAGACTAGGATGAGGCCCAAAGTTAGCGGAACAATTGCACTGGCACTCTGCACGACGCGGTATCGGCTGGCGTTCCGGGCTAGGAACCACGCTGAGGAAAGCGCTGGTGGAAGCAGGGAGGTCCAGCCTCGCAGCACGAGCGGTGCAACGAGCGGCCCAACACATGCCACTGCGCAGCCGAAAATGAACGGGATAAAGAAACCAGTTGAACCGATTCCCGATAGCGGGATCGATTGAATCCCTATAACCAAACCTGATCCTCCAGCAAGCAACAGGACGAACCATATCCAGCGCACAAACCCAATACCGCCCCGGACTGTTTCGTCGGAGCGCAACGCTATGATCGGCGGAGTCCTACCGGCTGCCCGGGCCGGGCGAAGGCCCGCAAGCACGGTCAGCAGAATCGAGAGCGCAACAACCATGGCCACCGCTTCCGGTGACAGGGACGATCGCAGACCCGCCAGTGACGGGACCCGTGTCCCCAACCATTCGAACAAGGGTTGGATGAACGGCCAGCCGATACAGACACCGGTGATTGCTGCGAGCAGGGCTAAAAAGACCAGCTGACGCAGAACGACGCCGGTCACTCTGCGGGGCGATACCCCGGCAAGCTGCCAGAGCGCATAGGAGCGGCGTTGTTCGGCCAGAGTGAGATTCGCAACTGAGCTGATCACCACGGCGGTGGTTACCACCACTAGAGCTGCAGGCACGGCTGCAAACCCAATGATTCCTTCTATATCCCTGTCGCTTATCGTGTCCTCTGCCCACAAATCAAGCCCTGTGGAGATGAGTCCTGCGGACATGGTCAGAAACACTGCCGCGGCGGCGATGACTGTAAATGCTCCAATCCACAGTCTGAGGTTGTGTCGGAGTTCGGCAAGCACCAGTCGCAGCATAGTTATGAACTCGTCCCGCTGGTGCTGGACTTGAGCCTGGCACGCTCTATGGATTCGAGGATTTCGATGGGCTCGGGACGGAGGAGCTCTTCGTGAATGGTGCCATCGCTCAGCACCAGCACACGGTCTGCACGGGAAGCAGCATCCATATCATGCGTGACCAGGACGACGGAGCGCTCATCTGCCGCGATACCCCTCAACAATCCCAATACGGTCGCCCCGGCCTGTGAGTCCAGCGCACCTGTAGGTTCGTCGGCGAAGACGATCCCGGGTGCCATTGTCAGCACGCGGGCGATAGCGACCCGCTGCTGTTGCCCTCCGGAGAGTTGGGCCGGAGAGTGCTGACCGAAGTCGGAAAGGCCGACTGCGGAGAGAGCCACGTCGACACGTGAGAGAGCGGTTTTATCCCGGGCCAGGCGTGCGGGAAGGGCCACGTTTTCTCGCGCACTCAGTGACGGGATCAGATTGTAGGCCTGAAAAACAAAGCCCATAGATTGTTGCCGCACGGCTGCAAGCTGGCTGATCGACATGCTGCTTATCGGTTCACCGAAAAGCCTCACACTTCCTGACGTGCAGGCTTCCAAGCCTGCCAGACAGTACAAGAGCGTCGATTTTCCCGAACCGGAGGGACCGACTATCGCCACGAGTTCACCCGGTGATACGTGCAGATCGACACCACGCAACACCAAAGTAGTCGGGCTCCGACCGGTACCTCCGAAGGACTTGACGACATTGACTGCTTCCAGCAGTGGTTTCCCCATGCCGCTGAGCCTAACGCTTATTCACCAAAGTCGAGGTTCGTCTTCGAAGGCACCCTCGTCAGTGATGAGTGGTGTCCCGCTGAGGGATCCCTGAGCGGGACACAGCTCACCCGAGGAGCATTAATGGTGCGGACGCCGTACGCTGCATAACCCATGGGCACCTACGGCACGATCCCCTTCTTTGTCTGCATCTTCGGCGGGCTTGCGCTCATCCTCGTCGGCGCGCTTTGGGCGGCGCGAAGCCGAAGTGTTCCTCTATCCGGCTGATGCGGAGCTTCGGTAGCGTGCCGTGAGAGGCGATTCCTGAACGAACACCTCAGTCGTTGCTCAATGGAAAGATGTTTAGCTCGGGGCCTCGTACGCTCCGCAACGGGCCTGGAGTTCAGTAGCAGCCGCGGTCCAGGCATCCGCGTCCAGGTTCCACGACGCGTCCGGGTTATCCGCTATCCGGAGAACATTCTCGGTGGGGGAGGAGAATTGCTTCACCAGCGGAGCGATGTCCGCAGGAGCATCATTGGCAATGGCCAGGACTTCATCGTGGAGCGGGCGCGCATCCTCCGGGCTCATATTGACGCCCGAAGTGCCGCCACCGATCTTCACCACCGAGATCATCTGGGTCAGCGGTCCTTGACCGTCTGCGCCGAGGAGTTTGAGGCATGACTGCTCTTCAGTGTCCCCGACCTCTGGTGCGACGGTGGGGGCTGCGGTTTCCGAAGCAGTTGGCGGTTTGGCCTCGGCTCCTGTAGTGGCCGTACTGCAGCCGGTGAGGAGCAGTAGTGCGAGGACAGGGCTGATGGCAGATATTCTCATGGTTCCCCCGGGGGTCTTTGACGGTGGTGACAATTTAGCCGTTAATTACTTTGGTGTCGAGGAACTACATGCTGTGGCAGGAGTCGCGGCCGTGTCCCGCTCAGGGATGGGCTTTCGCTACGCCAAGGTGCTGCGTCTCGGAGTACGGTCGGTAGATGCGAGCAGAACTCATTGATCCACGGGATCAGACCACGCAGGTCGATGATCCGACCTACAGGGTGTACTTCTGGGCGGACGATGGCGGGAACAAAGAAGAGTGGGAACTGTCAGGAGCAGACCTTCACGAGGTGCTCACTTGGATACCCACCCAAGCCAGAGGCCGATCGCACAGCCTCTGGGCAACCACACGATCTCCGGGCGAAGTTTGTCTTATCCGCTCGCAAGGAATCGATCTAGACACGGACGCCGATTCTTGGCCCTCCTGGGCTCAACAAACATATAGCTAGGCGCACGCTGGCCCATCCTCAAATGGAGCAGCCCGGTGTGGGTCCTTCTGCCCCCGCTACGCTTGGTTGTTGCACCGATGGAATGGGTCATACAGTCTGCGAAACGTGCAGGGCGTTCCCGTGCTCAGGCGCGGGTGACGTCTGGGATGTGGTGGACGGGAATGATGGTGACGTCTCTGATCTTCCAGTCCAGGCTTTTTATGCCGGTGCGGGCTTGTGCAAGGTCGTGGAGGCGAATTCGGTTCGGTGTCGTGGGGACGATGAAGGCTTCGACGTGGAAGACCTGTCCTTCATCGCGCATCCTGACGCCGGAGTCATAGATCCAGTCGAGGGAATCCAGATAGTCCTGGATGGCCTTCAGGAGGGGATGCGGTGCGGCGTCGTTGTAGGTGGTGGCCCGTGCGTCGAGCAGTCCTCGGACGGCGGAGCGCACATTCACGAGGCCGTCCCGGAGGATGGAGAGCGCCACGACGAGCGCGGCCGCCGCGTCGGCCCACCACAGGCCAAGTCCTATGCCGGTCACGCCGATGATGACGGCGACACCAGTCATCCAGTCTGCTTTGTTCATGTCGGCGTCTGCGAACAGGACCTTGTTATGCAGGGGTGCGGCGAGTTTAAGCTTCATGCGGCCCAGGATCACCGGCGGGATGGAGGTGACGATCATCGCTGCGATCATGAGCCAGCCCAGCCAGATAGTGTGCCCGAAAAGGGTGATCCCGCCGATAGTGGGATGTTCGGCGGTAACGAGCTTGAGGCCCGAGTCGATGATGAGGTAGCAGCCCATCCCTGCCAGGGCGGTTGCCGCAACGAGATGGGAGACCCCAATGGTTCGATGATGGCCGAAGGGGCGTTCTCGTGTTGCGGGTTTCCCGGCAACCCGAATGCCGACGAGAAACGCGATCGGCGGGATGAAGGAGAGCATATCCTCGATCCACGCGGTTTTCATGGCTTGTGAGTTGCCGAGTACCAAGAAGATGATGGTGACGCTAACGGCCAGGATCGCGATCGTGGCCCACTCGAGCCGGGTTGCCCGGCGCAATATCCGGGCGACGTCTGCGGGCATCTGCTCCTGCTGAGTGTCGGCGGCCGGCGTCACGGGCGTGCCTGCTTGCGCTCCTGCAGGTACGTATCAAGGTCCAGCAGAAACGCATTTTCGCCTAGCGGAACAGCGAGGACGTGCTTGTGGCGGGAGCCGAATGCGTCAGTCGATTCGGTGTAGGGGCGAGTCAGCCCGGCTTTCTTCGTCCAGGGGGTCTTGTCGGACAGACCGCCGATCACGAGATCGAGTTCGCCTTTCTCCAGCCGGCCCATCAGGTCTTCCTCACCGCCTTGTGTCCATTCGATGTTCGCGTCGAGGGTTTGCGCGTAACGCTCGATGAGTTCGACCTCGCTACCGGACAGGTGCCGTCCCTGATCCTCGACATAGGGAGGGTTCACGGACGCGCCAACCCGCAGCGTCCCACCCGTCACCTCCGTCAGGGTGTGGTCAGGATCGGCGGGGAATTGACCCACACACCCGACCAAAGCTAGGAGCGCGACAGTAGCGGGCACGCTGCGAAGCATCCTTCTCATCCACTGACAGTAGGCACAGCCCGCGGGGATGTCACGCATCGATCCTGAATGCAGCACACCTAGACACTCCCAGCAGTGTTGCTTTGGCGGTTCAGGAACTCAATCAGGGTTACTCGGGTGCGCACCAGCCAATCCTAACGACAATTTAGGAAGGTCCGGCCGAGGATTCCGGGTTTGGGAACCCCGAAAACCACGCCGTCGGGCCAACCGCAGCGTCAGGACTGCAGGTTTCAGCTCCGGGCAGTAAACCGGACCTGGATCCGATTGAGCTCAGCGCGTGGAAGCACCGCCGTTACGAGGCCGCCACCCGGGGGGGCAGGCTCCGATCCCGTATACGAACGGGTCAGTATCGACCTCTGCGCCGGGCACCTCGACTCCATTGATGACGGTTCTGGCCTGGCCGTTGACCATCCGGCCGGTTACTACGGGTGCGTGCTGGTCCCAGGGTTTACCGCCGGGCCAAAGCTGCTGCCGGTACTGGTTCATCAGGATGTGGTTGACGTGGTCAGCCAGGAGGCTTTGAATCGAAGAGTGCGGCTCGCGGTGCCACGTGGTCCGCACGGCCTCCCACAGCTGCGGATAGCGCATCCGCTCCACCTGCTCGATCAGCCAAGGGGGCCGGGGCCATGGCGGAACTTCCTCGATCCCTCTGCGGGTCTCCTCGTCAAGGTCCGCGAGGTTAACCGGGTCTGAGCGATCATCCGGGTTTCGCCAGAGAGTGTAGGTGATGCTCGCCGTCATTTCGCTGTACCCACGTTCATCCATTACATAGTTCAGGCTGACGGAGTCCGTGTCCTCCAGCGACGGCTGGGGCATCAGCCCCAGCACCGGAATAGGCATGAGCTTCAGATTCTCGACCCATTCAGCACGGGGGTCGTGGGCGTCTTCCGGGAGAATGCCAACCCATTCCATGCATAGACTATGAATCAAACGAGGGTGCCTGTAAATGGAAAAGAGTTTAGGGCCCCAAATGTCCCGCTGCTGGATGGCGCGACGTCCCGCCCTGCACTGGAAGGCCTCCGCACATGCATTCGTCCTCTATCCCGCTTCCGCCGCGTCAGGTCGAGATCGGTGACGCGGCACAGCTCGCCGGCACCACTCCGGATGCCATCCATCGCTACCGCGAGACGGGTCTGTTTCCTGAGCTGGAACGGGGCGGCGACGGCCATCACCGATACGGATATGACGACATGATCCGGTTGCTGTGGATCCACAAAATGGTTGGCGCGGGCATCGAAGAGGACGACATCCGTGACATCTTCGCTGACGCTGCTCCTGCTGCCGTCGATAACAGCCGCCACGCCGCCGTCGTGCAGCGCATGCGCACCGTGGAGGGCCGGATGGCTCTGCTCTCCGAGTTCGTCACCGGCCGCCTTAAAAGCCTGCCGGCGGGCTCGCTTCGCCAGGCGGACCTGGACAACCTGCTGGTCATCGAGCGGTTCTTTGGCCCGCTCGGTGCGGCCGTTAATGCCGGCCGCTATATCGCCCTGGCCACTCATCCGGGTCTGCGGGAGGAATCCGACCGCGTCGAGGCCGCCGAGGACGCACTCGATGACACGGTCGCCGTCGACGATCCCCGCGTGGCGCAAGCCGCTGCCGAACGGCATGCTTTTGAACTGCAACTCGACGCTGCCATCAACGATTCCGGTCTGGCGCAGAGCGACAACGAGCTTTTCGACACCTGGGATGCTGTGCATCCCGCTGGCGCAGAAAATGAGGACGACGCCGGCAGCGGGGGAGAGCGGATAAGCCTCATCGAAGCCGTCGGAATGATGCCCTACAACTACTCCCCGGCGCGTCTGCGCTGCATGGAACTGACCGGGGAACTCGCTGCCAACGAGTCTTCCGCTTCCTGACAAGGATGATTCGGGGGGCCGGGTCAGGCATCCTCCTCTACGGGACACAAGAACTGGGCCTTCCGGGGCAAGGGCCCGGGCAAACTTTTTAAGCGCCAGAGCAACGTAATGCCGAGATTGCATCGAAATCCTGGGTATCATGCCCAACATGACGCCCTCTGAGAAGCGGTTTATGTGGGTCCTTTGCGGAGGCATCGTCGCCCTATTCCTGGTTATCACCAGCGGGGCGTTGGGATACATTTTCGATCCCTAGCAGTTGCCCTGTTTGACGTTGCCTTATGGCTATTTGCTGCTGTGAGACCGTCTGAGTCAAGACATTTATAGGGAGTACCAAAAGGGGACACCAAACTAATTTTGGGTCCACACAGCCTGAGCCAGTCCGCAATAATGCAGCCGGCATCGGGCCTGCTCCCGGCGGCGGCGCGGAGAGCTACCTGCTCTCGTAGGCGATTTTCGCCTTGTACTCGATGGATTCATCATTTGTCCTGACCTCAATTGTGTTTTGCCCGGGTGACAGATCAAGGCGCGTAGTGCTTGTCACCCCTGCACTGCCATCGTTGCAGACCGTATGCGCACCGTCTTGCAGGTAAAGTGTTCCGGGGCTGATGCACGTAAGACTCACCCAGACCTGAGTGATTTCCCCGGTCGCGGCATCCAGGGCAATGGACTGCGTACCTGTGTATGTTCCCTCGACGGGAGCGCTGGTTGTTCCTGGACTTTGATCGGTTGAAGCCGATGGGGCGGCTGCGCCTTCCGGCTCACCTTGCCCTGCGCACCCCGTCAGTACGAAACCCGTTATAAGTACGGCCGCTGCCTTGCGTGGTGAAATTATGCAGTTCATCTATTCGACGCTATCAAATGGCGTTTGGCTCGATTGAAGTGCTTGCACCAAGCTCGAAGAGAATAGTAGAAATCCCTGCCGGGGCTGGTGGGCCAAACGGGATTGTGTTAACCTCCGCCGAGACGACCTGCAGGCCAATTATGGTCAACCATATAACCGCCGATATCATCCGCCACTTTCTCCAAGTTGACCTTAATTGCCGAAGGTGAAGCACCGACGGCGACGTCGGTAATGTCAGCCACGGTCCAGTTGCTGCCGGCCGCCACATCGAGCTGGATACCGTCCTCCGTGTACCCGCACTGTACCGTCCGCTCCTCGGTCAGGGATCTAAATACAACCCGGTGGTCAAACACCCTTTACGTATAGGTTGCTTGACAGTACAGTTACCTTGACATGACCCGGAGAAAGGCGAACTGGTGACCGTGAAGAATGCTCAAAGCAAATGGGGCAGAGCGAAATTCGGCGGCAAT
The DNA here is from genome assembly GCF_049311065.1 of Arthrobacter sp. 7Tela_A1. Lineage (NCBI taxonomy): Bacteria > Bacillati > Actinomycetota > Actinomycetes > Micrococcales > Micrococcaceae > Arthrobacter > Arthrobacter sp. 7Tela_A1. The sequence continues at coordinate 10,485 of NZ_JAXIOO010000051.1, forward strand.
ACCGCTCAGCTGCTGGCCGCCTCGCTGGCCATCGCAGTGCTGGTGTCCGGTGCCCTTGGCTGCCTCTTTATGGTGCTGCGGAACGGGGACGGGCCGCTGCTCGCCTTCGGCATCATGGCAGCCTTCACTCTGCCCGTAACCGCCACCCTCGCCTGGGCGGTGCTGGTTGACCGCACAACCCTTGCCGGGGCCATCGAAAAACCCGAGGACTCCGTCGAATCCGCCTGGTACGAAAAAGCGGCCAGCGGAGCATTCACGGACATTCTCCTGGTGGGGGGACTGGGGTGCACGGCCCTCACGTTCCTGGGAACCGAGGGGACTGCAGGCCTGGTCCTGGGAGGGGTCGTGGCCTTCGCCATGCTGGACTTCGGCGTGCGCTACCTCTGGCACAAGAAAACCGCGGCCTGATGGAAAACTCGCTGACCCTCCGCCGTTCAGAGCGCGGCTGGTCCCAGCAGCACCTGGCCGACGAACTGGGAGTCTCCCGGCAGACCATCATCTCCATTGAAAAAGGCCGGTACGATCCATCACTGCCTCTGGCTTTCCGGCTGGCCGCCGTTTTCGACTGCCGGATCGAAGACCTGTTCACCCCTGAGCAGGCCTCCGGCGACTGACCTGCCGTATCTCCCGAAAGGTACCCCTCTCCAGAAAGGCGCACCGATGACTGCCCCGCTGCTGCCCTCCCGCCTGCCGATAGCCGCAGCGCCCATGGCCGGCGGACCAACGACGACGGCGCTGGCCGCCGCAGTTGCCGAAGCCGGCGGGTTTGCGTTTCTGGCAGCTGGCTACAAAACGCCGGAAGCCCTCTCCGCAGAAATCAGTGTGATGCGAGCCGCAGGGCTGCCCTTCGGTGTGAACCTTTTTGTTCCCGCCCCTGGAACCGTCGACGCAGCCGCCTTCCGCGCCTATGCCCGGCAGCTGCAGCCGGAAGCGGAGCGCTACGGACTGACGCTCAGCGAACAGCCGGTGGTGGACGACGACTACTGGGAGGAAAAACTCGCGCTGCTGACCCAGGATCCAGTCGACGTCGTTTCGCTGACCTTTGGTCTGCCGGTGCCGTCGGACATCGCCGCGCTGCAGGCAGTCGGAACCACAGTCCTCGCCTCGGTAACCACTCCAGAGGAAGCACACCAGGCGCAGGCCGCCGGCGTCGACGGTCTGGTGGTCCAGGGGCCGCAGGCCGGGGGACACAGCGCCACCTTCGACCCGGCCCGCAGGATTGAGCCGGTGAGTACCGAGGACCTGGTCCGGTCGGTGAGCGCGGAGACGGGTTTGCCGCTGATTGCCGCGGGCGGAGTTGATGGCCCTGCTGTGGTCCGCGCACTGCTGGCTGCCGGTGCCCAGGCGGTGGCCGTGGGCACACTGCTGCTGGGTACCAACGAAGCCGGCACCTCACCAACCCACCGGGCAGCCCTGACCGACGACGCCTTCACCGAGACAGTCCTCACCCGCGCCTTCACCGGCCGTCCGGCACGGGCACTGCGCAACGGCTTCATCGACCGGCACGAGCCGCGTGCGCTGAACGCCTATCCCGCCGTCCACCACCTCACCCGCGCCCTGCGCCAGGCTGCCGGCAAAGCGGGCGACGCCGGCACCGTGCATCTTTGGGCCGGCACGGGCTGGCGCGGCGCTCCCAGCGGACCGGCGGCCGGTGTCGTCGGCTGGCTGGCCGGCGAACAGCCGCGGCCTGGGCAATCCACCCAGTAGTCCGACCCGGGACCATCATCCGGTGATGTTGGCCCACCATTCCCAGCGTCCGGGGCAGGTGTGACCGGTGGGATCACACCAGCACCACCGGTAACTAAGCGTGGGAATCCCGGGCGAAGCGGAAAGCACGGTTTCCAGCAGCTGTGCCGCATACCCGGAATGGTCTCCGCGGCGGCCGCAACCTAGGCTTAAAGGGACGCCGCTACGCCGCCGCCACCCGAAACCTTTGAGAGGACCGTCTTGAGCAAGCTGCCCTGCGCCGAACTCCACCTGCACATTGAAGGAACCCTGGAGCCGGAGCTGATCTTTGAACTGGCTGCCCGCAACGGCATCGAGCTGCCCTACGCAGACCTGGATGAGCTTCGTGCCCGCTACGAGTTCACGGACCTGCAGTCCTTCCTGGATCTCTACTACGCCAACATGGACGTACTGCGCACCGAAGCCGACTTCGCCGCCATGACCCGCGCCTACCTGGCACGGGCAGCAGCAGCCGGAGTGCGGCACGTGGAACTGATGGTGGATCCCCAGGCACACCTGGCCCGCGGCGTCGCGCTTGAAACCTGCATCGGGGGAGTGGCGTCCGTGCTGGAGACCTCTGAGGCGGAGTTCGGTATCTCCACCGGGCTGATTGCGGCATTCCTGCGCGACCGTCCGCAGGAAGAAGCGTCCCGGGTCCTCGCCGACCTGCTGGCCATGGACGCGCCCATCATCGGTATTGGCCTCGACTCCGCAGAACTTGGCAACCCGCCGGAGAACTTTGTTCCGCTCTACGAGCAGGCCCGCGCGGCCGGACTGAAGCTGGTGGCGCACGCAGGGGAGGAGGGCCCGTCCCACTACATCGAACAGGCCCTGGACCTGCTGCTGGTAGACCGGATCGACCACGGTATCCGCTGCATGGATGACCCGGAACTGGTCGCTCGGCTCGAGCGCGACCAGATTCCGCTGACCATCTGCCCGCTCTCGAATGTCCGGCTCCAGGCCGTCGATTCACTGGAATCCCATCCACTGCCGCTGCTGCTGGAACAGGGCCTGAACGTCTCGGTGAACTCCGACGATCCGGCGTACTTCGGCGGCTACGTCGATGACAACTTTGCCGTCCTCCGTGAAACCTTCGACCTCAACCCCGCGCAGCTGGCCAGGCTCGCGGAGAACTCCATTACGGCGTCGTTCGCTTCTGCTGAACGCAAAGCCGAGCTGCTCGCGGAGATCGAGGCATGGCTCCTGGCGGAGGGAATCGCCTAGTCCGGCTGCCGGGGCCCGCCGGGACGGCCGCCAGCGTCGCTGCGCCCCCGGCGGAACGTCAGCCGCACCACGGCACCGGCAACAACCGCCATCAGCCCCAGCGCAATGTCCAGCAGCGGAAGGGACAGCGCCAGCAGCAGCGCTCCGGCAAGGCCCAGCACGTTCAGTGCCCGCGGCGTATACCAGCGCCGCGAGCGCAGCGTGAAAGCGATCACGGCGGTACCCCCGGCATAGAGCAGCCCGGTAAATGCCGCGACCCCCAGTAACGTGGGCGCCGGGAACGCAAGGATGAGGACAATGACGACGCCGGCTCCGGCCGACACGCCGACCCATGGGGTTTCAGGCCGGCCGCGCAGCAGGGACCGCTGGCTGCCGAACAGCCGGGGGAGTTCGCCTTCGGCGGCCATGGACGCAGCGATGCGTGCGCCGCCCGCGTTCAGGGCAGAGAGCGCGCCGAGCCCTGCGGCAGCCGCGGCAATCAGGACGACGCCGGTCCCCACACCACCGCTGACTTCTGAGACAGGGACCGTCAGGGGAGCGGTCTCCGCTGCGAGTCCCGGCGCTCCGAAGTAGCTGAGCAGTGATTCACCGAGCACCAGGTAAAGGCCCAGGACGACGGCGATGGCTGCCGGCAGCGCCAGCGGAATGTTGCGTCCGGGGGAGCGGACGTGCGGCCCCAGCGAAGCCAGATAGCCGTAGCCAATGAACGCAAAATACAGCAGCGCCGAGCTTTCCAGGATCCCGGAAAAGCCGGGTTCAGGAAGCGTTGCGAGTTTGGGGACCCCGCCGGGCTGATCCGAGTTGAACGCCACTACGGCAACGAAGGCAAGCACGGCGATCACGAACGCGACAATGAACCGGGACACCCAGTCGCTGCGGGTGGCGCCGGCCAGGTTAAGCAGCGCCGTCACCGTGACCGCGCCTATTGCCACCGCCACGCCATAGTCCGGCAGCAGGTAGGCGCCCAGCATCAGCGCCGCCACTGCAGCTGCCGCCAGCCGGGAACACAGGAAGATCCATCCGGTGACGAAAGCCGCAGTCGGACCCAGGATGACCCGCGCCGCCCGGGTACCGCCGTCGTCGTAATTGGCCTGGCCCTCATCCAGCGCCGCGCTGATCTGGAAAATCGCCACGGCGCACGCATAGGCGACGACGGCGGCGATCGCCAGAGGCAACGCCAGCGGGCCGCCGTCCGCAGCCACGGCCGCGGGGAAGACGACGAAGACTCCGGCGCCCACGATGGATCCGATGCCGGCAGTCGTCGCGTCGAAGCCGCCCAGCGGGCGGTGCATGGCAGCGTTGCCGGACACTCATCCTCCGATCAGTCTGCCCTTGGCCGGGAACAGAAGGTATCACCGGTAAACTCAAAGAAGATCTCTACTCACAATGGGCGGAAACAGGTGGTTTCCGCAACCAATCGAAGTTGAAAGGACTGCTGTGCTGCGCACACATGCCCTTGGTTCCCTGAGGGCCGAGCATATTGGACAGACCGTCACCCTGGCCGGCTGGGTAGCCCGCCGCCGGGACCACGGAGGCGTGGCCTTCCTCGACCTGCGTGATGCCTCCGGCGTTGCCCAGGTTGTTGTCCGTGAAGAGGATGTCTTCCACGGCCTGCGCAACGAGTACGTCCTGCAGATCACCGGCAAGGTGGAGCGCCGCCCCGAAGGCAACGAGAACCCCGCGCTGGCCACCGGCGAGGTGGAGGTCATTGCGGACGACGTCGTCATCCTGAACACCTCCGATCCGCTGCCGTTCCAGATTGACGAGCACGTGGAGGTCGGCGAGGAAGCCCGCCTGAAGCACCGCTACCTGGACCTGCGCCGCCCGGCCCCCGCCGCTGCCATGCGCCTGCGCTCGGAAGCCAACCGGGTGGCCCGCGAACTGCTCCACGACGAGGGCTTCGTTGAAATCGAAACCCCGACCCTGACGCGTTCGACGCCGGAAGGCGCCCGCGACTTTGTGGTCCCGGCACGCCTGGCCCCGGGTTCCTGGTATGCGCTGCCGCAGTCCCCGCAGCTGTTCAAGCAGCTGCTGCAGGTGGGCGGCTTCGAGAAGTACTACCAGATTGCCCGCTGCTACCGCGACGAAGACTTCCGCGCTGACCGCCAGCCGGAGTTCACACAGCTGGACATCGAAGCCAGCTTCGTGGAAGAGAACGACATCATTGCCCTCGGCGAGCAGATCGTGAAGGCGCTGTGGAAGCTGATCGGCGTCGAGATCCAGACCCCGATCGCCCGGATGACCTACGCCGACGCCATGGCACGCTACGGCTCGGACAAGCCGGACCTGCGCTTCGGCTTGGAACTGACTGAGCTCACCGAGTTCTTCAAGGACACCACCTTCCGTGTCTTCCAGGCACCGTACGTCGGCGCCGTCGTGATGCCGGGCGGTGCCTCGCAGGCCCGCCGCACGCTGGATGCCTGGCAGGAATGGGCCAAGCAGCGCGGTGCCAAGGGCCTGGCCTATGTGCTGGTCCAGGAAGACGGCACCCTCACCGGTCCGGTCGCCAAGAACCTCACCGACTTCGAGCGCGAGAACCTGGCCGAGAAGGTCGGCGCCAAGCCCGGCGACTGCATCTTCTTCGCCGCCGGCGACGCGTCCTCCGCACGGGCCCTGCTCGGTGCGGCCCGCGTGGAAATTGGCCACCGCACCGGCCTGATCGATCCCAAGGACTGGGCCTTCGTCTGGATCGTTGACGCCCCGATGTTCGAGCCCGCCGCCGCGGCCGTTGCCGCCGGTGACGTTGCCGCAGGCGAAGGCGAGTGGACTGCCGTGCACCACGCCTTCACCTCGCCGAAGCCCGAGTTTGTGGACACCTTTGACACGGATCCCGGCTCGGCCCTGGCCTACGCCTACGACATCGTGTGCAACGGCAACGAGATTGGCGGCGGTTCCATCCGTATCCACCGCCGCGACGTGCAGGAACGCGTGTTCAAGGTCATGGGCATCTCCGAGGAGACCGCCCAGGAGCAGTTCGGCTTCCTGCTCGAAGGCTTCAAGTACGGCGCTCCGCCGCACGGCGGCATCGCCTTCGGGTGGGACCGCGTGGTGGCCCTGCTGGCCGGTGCCGACTCCATCCGCGACGTCATCGCCTTCCCGAAGTCCGGCGGCGGCTACGATCCGCTGACCTCCGCTCCGGCGCCGATCAGCGCCCAGCAGCGCAAGGAAGCCGGCGTGGACTTCAAGCCGGAGAAGAAGCAGGAGAAGCCCGCAGAGGCTTAACTGCAGCTAACAGTGCCCGGCCACCGAAGGGTGTGCCGGGCACTGTGCTTTCGGAGTCCGTACTGGAACTCATCCAGCACGCCCTCCCGTCCCAGGATTTGCGGGGGAGTGGCCCCGGCGGAAGACCGGAACGGGTTTCCAGGCTGGACAGACTCCTGTGAGCCGCTGTGTGCTTCATGAGTTTGCGCGGGCTCGATGAGTCCATATGGGTTCGATGAGTTTCCGCCGGTCAGGCGAAGGCAGGAACCGCCAGATTGCGGAACGCCGAACCGTGGAAGACGAGTGGCTCATGGGCATCCCCGTGGGTGGAATAGCCATGGACCCGGAGCAGCACTACGGCGTGGTCCCCGGCCGGGACCTCGTTCTCCACCGACGTCTCCAGCCAGAGCGCTGCCTCGTCGAGGAACAGGGCACCGGAAGCGGCGTCGTGCAGGTCGAGTCCGGCAAAGCGGTCGCCGTCGCGGGAAGCGATCTGGCGGCAGACGCCGTCGTGCCCGGAACCCAGGACGGAGACTCCGATGCGCCCCGCCTGCTTCAGCACCGGCCAGGTCCGGGAGGTGTTCTGCACGGCGAACATCACCAGCGGCGGGTCCATGGACACCCCTACGGTGAAGGACGAGGCGACGATCCCCTGGGGAACGCCGTCGACCACGGCACACAGCGCGGCAATACCTGACGGAAAACGGCCAAAGGCACGGCGGAGTGCCGCCGGCTGAAAATCGGTTTCAAGAGACATGGGGATCCTTCGCCTGACGCATCTCCGTGCTGGGCAGCAGCGAAGGTGCTGTACTTGCGGCACCGGGAAATCCGCCGGAGCCGCCGAATCGTCACCTGGAGCACCCCGCTACGGCGAGAGGGTTGCCGTCCAGCCGGCCAGGGCCTGTGGCTGGAACTCTTGATTCTGTCCACCAATCTAGGGGCGCGGCATGGCGGGTGCAAACCCGGGGTGCACGGCGTACATACGCCGCAACAGTTCGTAACGGGGTGTCTTGGGAGTGCGGCCGTTATTCCGGCAGCAGCTCCCGGGGTGTGTTCGCCGTGTCCGGACCGGGACGGTCCCGGACGCCCATCTTCGCCAGCGCCAGCGGTCCCAGCACGCTTCCGGCCAGCAGGATGGCAGCGAAGACCAGGCAGGCGGCCTGCCAGGAGTCCCCGGCGTACAGGAAGCCCGCGAGCAGCGAACCAACGGCTGCGCCGAGCAGACCCGCGTTTCCGAGAATGCTCATCGCCCGGCCGAGGAGGCGCGGGTTCAGCTCGGCGGCTACCTCCCCGTACATCGGCAGCAACAGCGCCCAGGAAACGCACGTGAGTACCCAGAGCGCCGCTATGGCCAGGGGTGCTGGGGAGAAGGCGAGTCCGGCCGCCGTCAGCGCCGAGGCGATGCTCGCTGTGACGTAGCCCGTGCGGCGTCCGTACCGCTGCACGAACCGGTGCAGCATCCGCGGCAGCATGGTGAGCACTATCCCGCCGGGGAGATACACCAGCGCGATCTGGTAGACCTCAAGCCCAAATGCTCCCTGCAGGTGCAGCAGGAGCAGCAGGCCGACGCCGGCTTCGGCCACGGCTGTTCCTCCGGCGACAAACAGCAGGGGAGCCATCCGGACCACATCGCCGCGGTAGCTCCGCGGTGGATGCAGCGAGTCCCGAACCGGCCCGGAACCGTCTTCCGGCGACGTCGGACGCCTGCGCGGAGCGCAAAGCAGCACCACGGCGGCGGCGGTACAGGCGAGGGCGAGGGCACCCAGGACTCCGGCAAATCCGACGGCGGGCAGCAGCACCATCGCCGGCACCCAGAAAAACCAGGAACCAAATGCTTCGGAGGAGAGCAGGCCCGCCATGGAACCTGAATCACGGTCCAGGTACTCTGCGGCAAGGGCGCGGACCGACACCCAGAAGAGGGCCCCGCCCACACCGCCCAGGATCGCCGCACCGAAGGCAACGGACAAGGAACCGGCCAGTGCGTAGCCAAGGCAGCTCACGGCATAGAGCGCAGCGCCGGAGGCCGCGGTGACGGTCCTCGGCCGCTTATCCGCCAGCCAGCCCGCTGCCGGGCGGGCGGCGACCGACACAAGGAGCTCGGCCGCAACCAGGATCCCGATCGCTTCCGCGCCGATCCCCAGTTCGCTGCCGGCCCACAGCGGAACCAGGAAATCGAGGATCTCCGCGGACCCGCCAAGCAGCACGGCAGCAGTTCCGGCCGCTTTCCTCCCGGCGGGCACTCTGTTCATGCGCCGATCCTAGCCAGCCACGGACACGGTGATGGGGAAGGTGCCGGCCGGGCGAGCCATTACAGTGTCCGCATGAGACAACGCTGGTTTAAACAGGTAGACGTCTTCGGCAACAAGCCGTACCAGGGCAACCCGCTGGCCGTGGTGCTGGACGGGGAGGGCCTCGACGACGAACAGATGCAGCAGTTTGCCCGCTGGACGAACCTCTCCGAAACCACCTTCATCCTGCCTGCCACGCAGGACGAGGCAGACTACCGGGTCCGGATCTTCACTCCCGGAGGCGAAATTCCTTTTGCCGGGCACCCCACCCTGGGCACCTGCCACGCCTGGACGGAAGCCGGAAACACCCCGATGAAGCCGGGGCTCGTGGTCCAGGAGTGCGGAATCGGCCTGGTTCCGCTCCGGGTCAACGCCGGCCTCGCGGCGTTCGCGGCGCCCCGCCTGATCCGCACCGGACCCGTGGAGGAGGACATCCTGGCCAAGGTCACAGCCGCCCTGGGCCTGCAGCCGGACCAGGTGAAGGGCCACCAGTGGGTGGATAACGGCCCGGGCTGGCTGGGACTGCTGCTCCCTGACGCCGAAACGGTGCTGTCGCTGACGCCGGACCATGCCGCCATTGGCGGCCTCCGGGTGGGGGTCATTGGCCCGCAGCCCGAATCGGCGGAAACGGACTTCGAGGTCCGCGCCTTCGCGCCCGGCCTGGGTGTGTCGGAGGACCCGGTCACGGGCAGCCTCAACGCCGGCCTGGCGCAGTGGCTGATCGGGCAGGGGATCGCGGAGGAGCGCTACACCATCACGCAGGGCACGGCCGTCCACCGGTCCGGCCTGGTGCGGGTGTTCACCAGGGAGGGCCGGATCTGGATTGGCGGCGAGTCGGTCACCTGCATTGACGGCTCCGTTACCCTGTAATCCCTCATCGAGATGGCAGAAACTGCACGTATGAACGCTCAAACGGGCAGTTTCTGTTATCTCGTGGGGGAGGGATGCGGAGTCGAGCGTCAGGGGGCACGGGTAGCCTTGAAGCGTGAATGACTTGTTCAGCAGCGATGAGGACCAGGACCCCGCAGGCGGCGGCGACGCGGCCGGGGAACGGGACGACGACGGCGCCCGGCAGCGCCCGCGCAGCCCCCTGGCCGTGCGGATGCGTCCCCGCAGCCTGGATGAGGTGGTGGGCCAGCAGCACCTGCTCACCCCCGGTTCACCGCTGCGGACCCTTGCCGAAGCGCCGCAGGGCGGACCGGCGGGCCCGTCCTCGGTCATGCTCTGGGGCCCTCCGGGCACTGGAAAGACGACGCTTGCCCACGTGGTTGCCCGCGGCCCGGGCCGCAAGTTCGTGGAGCTCTCGGCGATCACCTCCGGCGTGAAGGACGTGCGCCGGGTCATGGATGAGGCACTGACGTCCCGGGACCTGCACGGTGTCACAACCGTGCTCTTCCTCGACGAGATCCACCGCTTCAACAAGGCGCAGCAGGATGCGCTGCTGCCCGGGGTGGAGAACCGCTGGGTGGTCCTGATCGCCGCGACCACGGAGAACCCGTCCTTCTCCGTTGTCTCTCCGCTGCTCTCCCGGTCCCTGCTCCTGACGCTGAAACCGCTCACCGAAGAAGACATTGCGGGCCTGCTGGTCCGCGCCGTCAAGGATGAACGCGGCCTCGCCGGCCGGGTGGAGCTCAGCGACGAAGCACTCGAGCACCTGGTCCGCCTCGCGGCCGGGGACGCTAGGCGCGGTCTGACCGCGCTGGAAGCCGCCGCCGGCGTCGCCTATTCCGAACGTGATCCGGACGTGGAAATCCCTGCCGTCCTTCTTGAACACGCCGAACAGGCCCTGGACGTCGCGGCCCTGCGCTATGACCGCGCGGGGGACCAGCACTACGACGTCACCAGTGCCTTCATCAAGTCGCTGCGGGGATCCGACGTCGACGCCGCCCTGCACTACCTGGCCAAGATGCTCGAAGCGGGGGAGGACCCGCGGTTCATCTCCCGAAGGCTCATGATCTCGGCGGCAGAAGACGTGGGCATGGCGGACCCGACGGCGCTGCAGACCGCCGTAGCGGCAGCCCAGGCCGTGCAGATGATCGGCATGCCCGAGGGCCGGCTGATCCTTGCCGAGGCCGTGGTGCACATTGCCACGGCGCCGAAGTCCAATGCGTCCTATAAAGCCATCGGCGCCGCAACGGCGGACGTGCGGGCCGGCTACGGCACGGGCGTTCCGCCGCACCTGCGCGACGCACACTATCCCGGGGCCAAGCAGCTCGGGCACGGCAAGGGCTACATCTATTCGCATGACCAGCCGCACGGCGTGGCGACACAGCAGTACGCTCCGGACGACCTGGTGGGCAAGGACTACTATCAGCCCACAGCCAACGGCGCCGAGCGGGACATCTCTGCCCGGCTGGAGCGGCTGCGCGGGATCATCCGCGGCAAGTAGGCGGGGCCCTTCCGCGGCGCACCGCCCATGTGCAGGCTCCAGCGGCAGGCCCCTGCGTGCTAGGATTGATGGTTGACTGGCAAGCGCAACGCCGGAACTCCCCACCACGACACCGGATACCCTCCGGAGCCAGGTGGATCTGTGTCCCGGCAGCTGCGTTGCAGCAGAAGGCAGCGGTTGGCCGGAGCTCTCCCTAATGGAGGCCAGTGACTACGTATTAGCCGTGTACGGCGGGGCAACCCGGCGGCACGCGGCAAGACCGCCAAACAGTGAAAGGTGAACGTGGCTAACAACACACGTGCACGCCGTCAGGCCCGCGCTTCGCGCGCCCTCGGCATTGCTTTGACCCCCAAGGCAGCAAAGTACTTCGAGCGCCGGCCTTACCCCCCGGGTGAGCACGGCCGCGCCCGCCGCAAGCAGGACAGCGACTACGCAGTCCGCCTGCGCGAAAAGCAGCGCCTGCGCGCACAGTACGGCATCCGCGAAGCACAGATGACCCGTGTCTTCGAGGAAGCCCGCCGCACCGCCGGTCTGACCGGTGAAAACCTGATCGAGCTTCTCGAGATGCGTCTTGACGCCCTCGTGCTGCGTGCCGGCTTTGCCCGGACGATCGCCCAGGCCCGCCAGCTTGTTGTGCACCGCCACATCATGGTTGACGGCGCCCGCGTGGACCGCCCGTCGTTCCGCGTGTCCGAAGGCCAGCTCATCCATGTGCACCAGCGCAGCGAGACCATGACGCCGTTCCAGGTTGCCGCTGCCGGCGCCCACCGCGATGTCCTGCCCGCTGTTCCGGGTTACCTGGATGTCTCCCTGGACAAGCTGCAGGCTCGCCTGGTTCGCCGCCCGAAGCGCTCGGAAATCCCCGTGACCTGCGAAGAGCAGCTCGTGGTGGAATACTACGCACGCTAATTCGACTGCGCTCCCGCCTGCGGGAGCCAAGGCGAAACTGGAACAGGCCCCCGCCCGTGTGCCCCCCGGGGGGGTGGTTTTCCGCGCGGGGGGCCCCCCCCCCCGGGGGGGGGCGCCCCCCCCCCCCCCCCCCGGGGGCCCCGGGGGCCCCCCCGGGGGGCCGCACCGGAACGGCGCCAACGAAATTCCTGTGCTCGCAGGGCTCGCAAGGAATATGAA
>NZ_JAXIOO010000052.1:0-19815 GCF_049311065.1 Arthrobacter sp. 7Tela_A1
CGGGGAGGGAGGGCTCCCCAGCTGGAATCGGCCAGGACAGCATAGAAAGAGGCGCGCCCGGGGGGCCGGACGCGCCTCTTTGGTCAATCAGTACCAGCAATCAGCACGGTTTCCAGGTTTTGCCGCCCGGCGCGTAGCAACGCGGTCCGTTGTACCCCTCGTAGGGATTACTTTGGACCGGCGCCGGATCGACGTATAGCGGGGGTTGGGGCTGCGGTTGCGGTTGCGGCGGCGGAGCGACGTACTGCTGTTGTTGCTGGCGCAGCGCCTCCGCCTGGGCGGCTGCGGCGGCGCGCTGCCGTTCAACTTCAGCGGCTTCGGCAGCGAGGCGGTTGGCCTCGGCCTGTTCAGCTTCGGCCACCTTGCGGGCTTCTTCTTCGGCAGCCACGCGCTCGGCTTCCGCTTGGGCCTCGGCTTCAAGGCGCTTCGCTTCGTCCTCCGCAGCCTGGCGTTCAGCCTGGACGCCTGACAATTCAGTGTGCCGTTTCTCGACACTTTCTGTGGCCTTTTTGGCACGGATCAGGAGTGCCGCTCGGTCAGCCTCCGAGACGGTCTTCCAGATCAGGGAACTTCCGGTCTTGGCGCCGGCCTCCAGCTCACCCAGCATCTTTCGAACGGCGGCCTGGGACGCCAGAACGGCAGCGGCAGCAGCGGCCGCGGATGCAGCGGACGCCCCGGCGTCCTCGGCCGCAGCTGCCTGCGCTGCGTCCTCAAGTGCCGCAATGGTGCCGGGAACGGTGCATTCAATGTCTTCCGCGAACAGTCCGGCCTGGCGTTCCTCGGCCTGTTCATACGCGGCATCCACGGGAGGGCGGAACTTCGCGTTCTTCCCGTAGGTGACGGGAATCCCGAAACCCTGGCGGGCTACCTCGGCGTTGATCAGGCGGTCTTCGGAGTCATAGACAGCGGCCAGGGTCCGCCCGTAGCGGTCATGGCGCTCGACGTCGAACGCGAGCGTGACCTTGCTGCCGGCCGGCAGCACGTCTGCCAGGAAGTCCGTCGCTTCCGGGCCCAGGCACTCGACTGGCTTGTTCGGGTCCTTTGTCTCCGGAGTGTCCACGTTCAGGAGACGAACGGTGAGGTCTTCATTCTGGAAGTCGACGACGAGGGTGTCTCCATCGATGACCCGGACGACCCGGGCCTGGTCAGCGTTCGCGGCGTTGGCGACGACCACTGAGGTGGCTGTGACGGTTACAGCGGCTGCGGCGGCGATGGCAGCTTTCTTCGTGAGGATCACTTTGATGCGCCGTACGCAGCTGCGGCGAAAGCGGGCCGGAAGCGCATAGGTGCGTCCGTGGGTGCGGAGCAGGTAACTCCGCTGATGGTGCAATACAAAATGTCCCCTATGTAGTTGAAATGACAGAGGAGACAGTCGGCCATCCTCACAGCTCGGTAAGCAGGCTTACCGAAGCCATGGTCCGCTGTGCATTGCGTTTGAATAACGTTCCGGGAACCCCTTGCCGGAGGGGCATGCGCGGGCATATGTTGTGCTGGCCTACAAATTGTCGGTAGGGGTACCGGCAGGGCGCTACAGCGTTGTATCCGCTCGATCCAGCCGTCCGGGTCACAGGGGTGTTACCCGTCGTCTCGCCGCGCAGTGCCTTGCCGGCGGCAGGATCCTTTTCGAAGGTTCGACCATGAGCAAAAGAAAGAATGTTTCGGCCCTCTTCCTGGCGGCCGGCCTGGCAGCAGGCATGGCGGCCTGCGCCCCAGCCGGCACCACCAACAGCGACAGCGAAGGCGGGGACGGGGTTGACTGCAACGTGGGCATCTCCATGCCGACCCGCAGCCTGGAACGCTGGATCAATGACGGCGAGGGCTTGAAGGAGAATCTTGAAGCCCGCGACTGCACCGTTGACCTGCAGTACGCCGATGACAAGACCGACCAGCAGATCAGCCAGATCCAGAACCAGGTGGCAGGCGGCGCGAAGATCCTGGTGGTCGCAGCGATTGACGGCGAAACCCTGGGCCCGGTCCTCGAGGACGCAAAGTCCCAGGACGTCCAGGTCATCGCCTACGACCGGCTGATCAACGGCACCGACGCCGTGGACTACTACGCCACGTTCGACAACTACCAGGTGGGCCAGCTCCAGGGCGAGTTCATCGAGGAGCAGCTGGGCCTGGCCGACGGCGAAGGCCCCTACAACCTCGAACCGTTCGCCGGCAGCCCGGATGACAACAACGCCAAGTTCTTCTTCTCCGGCGCCTGGGACGTCCTGCTGCCCTACGTGGAGAGCGGGCAGCTGGTGGTTCCCTCCGGCAAATCCCCGGCCTCCAACGACGACTGGGCGTCGATCGGCATCCTCGGCTGGGGCTCGGCGGATGCGCAGGCGGAAATGGACAACCGGCTGCAGTCCTTCTACACCGGCGGCGACAAGGTCGACGTCGTGCTTTCGCCCAATGACAGCCTGGCGCTCGGCATCGAACAGTCGCTTTCCAGCGCAGGGTACGCCCCGGGCACCGACTGGCCGGTGATCACCGGGCAGGACGGCGACGTTGCGAATATCAAAGCCATCCTGGCCGACCAGCAGTCCATGACGGTCTGGAAGGACACCCGTGAGCTCGGCGCCCAGGTGGACACCATGATCGAGCAGATCGTCAACGGTGACGAGGTGGAGGTCACTGACACCGAGACCTATGACAACGGAGTGAAGGTGGTCCCCACCTACATCCTCGAACCGCAGGTCGTGGTCAAGGACGATGTCCAGCCGATGCTGGTGGACTCCGGCTTCGTGGAAGCCTCCGACATCGGGCTGTAGCGGTCCCCGGCTGTAGCGGTACCGGTATGCGGGGCACGGCGGCAGCAGCCGTCGTGCCCCACCTTCCCACTTCAGTGAGGCGAGAGATGATCGACGACGACGTCGTCCTGCACATGGACGGCATTGTGAAGGAGTTCAACGGCATCAAGGCCCTGGACGGGGTGTCCGTGTCCGTTAGGCGCGGCGAGGTGCACGGCATCTGCGGCGAGAACGGCGCCGGCAAGTCCACGCTGATGAAGGTGCTCAGCGGCGTCTACCCGCACGGCAGTTTCGAGGGATCCATCTCGCTGGAGGGCAGGCCGGTCAGCTACGGCTCGATCAATGACAGCGAACGGGACGGGATCGTGATCATCCACCAGGAACTGGCGCTCAGCCCGTTCCTGTCCATCGCGGAGAACATCTTTTTGGGCAACGAGGTGCAGCGCGGCGGGGTGATCGACTGGAACCAGACCAACCTGCAGGCCGCGGCCCTGCTGAAGCGGGTGGGGCTGGAGGAGAACCCGGCCACCAAGATCCTGGAGCTCGGCGTCGGCAAGCAGCAGCTGGTGGAAATTGCCAAGGCACTGTCCAAGGAAGTGAAGATCCTGATCCTGGACGAGCCGACGGCGGCACTGAACGACGGCGATTCGGCGCACCTTTTGGGGCTCATTGACCAGCTGCGCGAGGGCGGCATCACGTCGATCGTCATTTCCCACAAACTGAACGAAATCCGGGCCATCGCGGACACAGTGACCGTGATCAGGGACGGAAAAACCATTGAGTCCTTTCCGGTGGAAGACACCCCGGAAATCGAAACCCGGATTATCCGGGACATGGTGGGACGGCCCCTGGACAGCCAGTTCCCGGACCGGGAACCGCAGATCGGCGAGGAGAAGTTCCGGGTGGAGGACTGGACGGTTCACCACCCGATCGACGTCGACCGGGTGGTGGTTTCCAACGCGTCCTTCAACGTCCGAGCCGGGGAAATCGTCGGCTTCGCGGGGCTGATGGGGGCCGGACGCACCGAACTGGCGATGAGCATCTTCGGCCGGTCCTGGGGCACCGGGATTTCCGGGCGGGTGTACAAGGACGGCGTGGAAATCCAGACCCGGTCGGTGGGAGAGGCGATCCGGCACGGGCTGGCCTACGTGAGCGAGGACCGCAAGCGGTACGGGCTGAACCTGATCGGCTCGGTGGTGGTCAATGTGTCCGCCGCCGCGCTGGGGAAGCTGGCCCGGCTGGGGGTGATCGACAAGCACCGCGAATACGCCGTGGCGGATGACTACCGGCAGAAGATGAACATCCGCACGCCGTCCGTCGCCTCCCTGGTGGCGAACCTCTCCGGCGGAAACCAGCAGAAGGTGGTGCTGAGCAAATGGATCTACTCCGGCCCGGAGGTGCTGATCCTGGACGAACCAACCCGGGGAATCGACGTCGGCGCAAAGTTTGAGATTTACGGAATCATCAACGAGATGGCGGCGCAGGGCAAAGCCGTGCTGGTCATTTCCAGTGAACTGCCGGAGCTGATCGGACTCTGCGACCGCATCTACACGATTGCCGAAGGCCGGCTCACCGCGGAAGTTCCACGGGCCGAAGCCACGCAGGAGGAACTGATGCGGCACATGACCGCCGTCCGGACCGAAGCGGGGCCGGCCGAATCCGCCCGTAACGAAGGAGCACAAGGGACGTGACCACCACAACTTCCGAACAGGCGAAGACCCCTGCCCCTCCTCCTGCAGGCGGCAACGGCCGGAAACGGATGCGGATCGACCTGAACCAGTACGGCATCCTCGCCGCGCTGGTGGTGATCGTCCTGCTGTTCCAGGCCCTCACCGGCGGGCGCCTGCTGTATCCGGGCAACGTCAGCAACCTCATCCAGCAGAACGCGTACGTGCTGATCCTGGCGATCGGCATGGTCATGGTGATCATTGCCGGGCACATCGACCTTTCCGTGGGATCGGTGGTCGCCACCGTGGGAGCCATCGCGGCCCTGGCGATGAACAACTGGGGCATGCCCTGGTGGGCGGCCGTGATCATCTCCCTGGTGGTGGGCGCACTGATTGGGGCGTGGCAGGGATTCTGGGTGGCGTTCGTGGGGATACCCGCGTTCATCGTCACGCTGGCGGGCATGCTGGTGTTCCGCGGCGTCGCATTGATCCTGCTCACCGGCGGAACCATCAGCGGCCTGCCCCGGCCGTTCAACGCGATTGGCTCCGGCACGCTGCCGGCCACCGGCACCCCGGACCTGCTCACGCTGGGGATTGGGGCGCTCGCCTCCGTGGCGCTGGTGGCCCAGCAGTTCAAGGCACGCAGCGACCTGCGGAAGCTCGATCTGCCCCGGGAGCGGACGGCGTCGTTCGTGTTCAAGAACGCCGTGGCCGTCGCCGCGATCATGTACCTCTGCTACCTGCTGGCCTACAACCGCGGGACGCCGATCATCCTGATCATCCTGGCGGCGCTGGTGCTGGCGTATTCGTTCCTGCTGAACCGGACCGTCTTCGGCCGGCACATCTACGCGATGGGCGGGAACCTGAATGCGGCGATGATGTCGGGTGTGAAGACCCGCTGGGTGAACTTCATGGTTTTCGTGAACATGGGTTTCCTGGCCGGCCTGGCCGCTGTGGTGAGTACGTCCCGCGCCGGCGGTGCAGTAGCCTCTGCAGGCGGCGGCTTTGAGCTGGACGCGATTGCTGCCGTGTTCATTGGCGGCGCTTCGGTGCAGGGCGGTGTCGGCACAGTGGTCGGTGCCGTGATCGGCGGCCTGGTGATGGGTGTGCTGAACCAGGGCCTGTCCATCCTGTCCGTGGACACCGCGTGGCAGCAGGTGATCAAGGGCCTGGTACTGCTGCTGGCCGTCGCGGTCGGGTTCGCGCGGCGGGGGAGGAGCGCACGGTAGGTGCGGCAGGACGGATGAGGTTTGCAGGCTCCTTCTGTGAAACTAGCGGACGTGAATATCCGCCATGAGCGCAGGAAGATACTGGTCTGCCGGGGTCTTGTGGAGCCAGTCGGTCAAGATCTGATCCCAGACCTCATCCCGGGGCCGTCCAGCTGCAGCGCCGTCGCGCAACGTTTCCCATACGTCGTCCTGAATTATCCTGGCAGTGGAATCCCTCGGCACGTTCGAGGGTGTGAACGCCAGTCGGTCGGCACCCTGGGAGATGAGCCAGCCGACTGTGCAGTGCTTTCCATCCTCAGGAATCCATAGCTCCGCCACTCTGCCGATCTCGGTCCAGTCGATCGCCGGGTATCTCGGGGACTCGGCAACCTTGTCGAAGATCTGTTCACGATTCCGCATGTTTCCATCCAATCCACACGGCCGCCCGCGGTGGCGAGGCGCCGATGAATATGAAGCCGTATATCCATTATCCGACTCTGATGACCGGCTGAAGCTCCGACGTGTGCGAGACCTCGCGACTGGATAACGCGCAGCCGCTGGCATCGAGTAGGCCGCCCATATGCGTCCAGCGGCCGGTCCTCTAGGACTCCAGCGTGATGTCAAGCCGCTGCACCTGCGGCACCTCGACGGGGTTCAGCTGCGCCCGGCAGCACAGCTCGCCCCGCTCCCCGGGCACAATCCAGCGAAGCTCGGCGGGTGCATCCCCGCCGGCCGTGCGCGCTCTTTCAGGATGCAGCGGGCCGACGGCGGCGCGCAGCCGCAGCCACTCTCCGCGGCGCTCCTCCCACGGCTGATCCTGATCGATATTGGGGGCGAAATAGGCGCGGAGGCCATTCTCGGCCTCGGCCGTGGGGCCGGACAGCCAGGCAGCCAGGGCTTCACGGACAGCATGCAGTTCCGGCCAGGTTCCGGCATCGGACCGCTCTTCGATGCCTGCTGGCGGGGGCTGATTTGCGGGTGCCTGCGGAGCAATCCCGAGAGCGGTGTCCAGGGCACGGGTCACCGCTTCCCCGATGCGGGAGTAGGTGGCGTTCTCCAGGCCCAGTGCTACGGTGCCGGTCTCCGGATGCCAGCGCATGTGCGCGCTGAATCCGGGATAACCGCCGGAATGAGAGACGATCCGCCCCGCGGCCGGATGCTCCAGGACGTTGAGGCCAAAGCCGTAGCCTCGGCGGGTTCCGGGCAGGTCCCCCGGGCGCAGCGGCACCGGACGGTGGATTCGCTGCATCTCTGCCCGCTCAGCGAGATCCAGCGGGCCGGCGGCCAGCGGCCCGGCAGCTGAGGGATCGGCAGCATGGGCGGGACCGGCCGCCAGCCAGGCGGCCCACCGGCGCAGGTCCCGCAGGGTGGAAAAGAGGCCGCCAATGGGTGAGAACATCCCGGGGCCGGAGAAGGGCAACTGCTGCCAGCCTCCGGGTGCGTGCCGGTAGCCGTGCACTGCGGGGACGGTCAGTTCGGACGCAGAGAAAACGGTGTCTGCCAAGCCCAGCGGACGGAGCAGGCTTTCGGCCACCAGGGCACGGTAGCTCGTCCCTGAGGCCCGTTCCAGGATGCGCCCCAACATGGCGTAGCCGAGGTTCGAATAGCGGAAGCGGTCACCGGGCGCAGAGGCCAGCCGGATTCCTCCGGCCAGCAGGCGGTCGAACTGTTCCGCCGGCATGGACTCCTGCCGGTCTGCCCAGGGGTCGTCCTCGGGCAGGCCCGAAGACATGGTGAGCAGGTGACGGAGAGTCACCGGACCGGCCGTGGCAAACGCCCCGGTGAACCGAAGCTCCGGAAGCCATTCGCGGATGTCCGTGGCAAGGTCCAGACGGCCGGAGCGCCGCAGTACCAGGGCTGCCGCAGCCGTGAAGCTCTTGGTACAGGAAGCGATGCGGAAGGCCGTCCGCTCATCGGGCGGGTGCCCGGCGTCGTCGGCAGCGCCGCGCAGCACCCGGACGGTTGAACTGCCGGGGCGGGTTACCTCGGCCACGAGCACCGGGGCAAGGCCCTCCGAAAAACGTGCCTGGAACAGGGCTTCCAGCTCGACTTCCGGCCACCTTCCCTGTCCCGGCAGCGCCTCTCCCGGCAGCCGCTCTCCCGCCGGCCGCCCGCCGGATCCTGCCGCCGAAGGTGCTCCGGGTACGTCCTCAGACATGAGCGAGGAAATCCTGCAGCACCTTCTGCCCGCCCCGCACCGAGGCGACCGGTACCCGTTCGTCGACTCCGTGCACCCCCTCGGGGATGCGCCCGTCAGGGTCTGCCGTGAGCGGTGCAAAGCCATAGCACTGGATGCCCAGGCGGGAAAACGCTTTCGCGTCGGTGCCGCCGCCCATGCACATAGGCACCACCACCGCCTCCGGATCGTGCCGCACCAGGGCCTGGCGCATCGCCTCGAACCACGGGGAATCCACCGGGGACTGCAGCGGGCTCTCCCGGGTCAGGAAGCGAAGACTGACGTCCGGGCCCAGCAGTTCCTTAACCATGGCCAGGGTTTCCTCCTCCGTGCCGGGCAGGCAGCGGATATCGACGTCGGCTTCCGCCAGGCCGGGAATGACGTTCGTCTTGTATCCGGCCCGGAGAACGGTCGGTGTTGCCGAGCAGCGGACAGTCACCCTCGCGACCCGTCCCGCCTCGCCCATGGCATCGATGGCAGCCTCCACGCCAGCCTCGCTGGACAGGTCCGCCTCGAACCCGAGCGCCGCCGTCGTCTGCTCGATGTAGGCGCGGACCACAGGAACCAGCACCTGCGGCCAGTGGTGATTACCCAGGCGGTGCAGTGCGTCGACCAGGTTCTGCACCGCGTTGACCGGAACCGGGCGGGAGCCGTGGCCGGAAACGCCTTCGGCTCGGACGCGGATGTGCATGGTGCCGCGCTCGCCGGCGCCGACCGGGTAGAGGCGGACGATGCGCCCGTCTGTTCCCGGAAGCAGTGTCGCGGTGCCGCCGGATTCGCCGATTGCGGCCTCGACTCCGGTGAACAGTTCGGGGTGCTCAGTGGCCAGCCAGTCGGCGCCATAGGCGCCCTTGTCCTCTTCATCGGCAACGAAGGCGACCACGATGTCCCGCAGCGGCCGCTGGCCGGAATCGGCCCAGTTCAGCAGGGTGGCCAGGGTCATGGCGGCCATGTCTTTCATGTCGGCGGCGCCGCGCCCATAGATCCAGCCGTCCCGTACCAGTCCCTCAAAGGGCGGAACGCTCCACTGCTCCGGTTCGGCAGGTACAACGTCCAGGTGTGCATGCACCAGCAGCGCAGGCAGCGAGCGGTCCGCCCCCGGCACCCGCACCACCACGGACTGCCGGTTTTCCTCCGGGCCCAGGACCACTGGATCCAGGCCGGCGGCTGAAAGCCGGGCCGCGATCCACAGGGCAGCCTCCCGCTCTCCATTGCTCTTGCCCTCGCCGTAATTGGAGGTATCGAAGCGAATCAGTTCTGCGCAGAGCTCTGCCGGATCGTGCATGCGGTTCCCTTCACGTGTTTACAAGACAGTAACCAAAATAGGTGAAAAATCTGTTGATTCGGACCCCTTCAGTAATTAGTGTTCAAGCAGCGATTTCCACGCGACCGAATTCATGCCGGATTGCCGGCCGCAGATTACGCTATGCCCGAAATCGGACCGTGGATTCGTGTTTACATTTGTTTGCATATTCCTGCTGGCGAATAAGACCAGCCTGTTACGGAGGAAAACGTAAATTGCAGCCGTATATCCCGCGCCCACCGAGGCACCGCTTCCGTTCTTCCTCCGCTGCAGCTGCCCTGGGGCTGGCGGCAGCACTGGCCGTTCCCCTGGGCGCGGCGGCACCGGCAGTCGCCGCCGAGGACAACGCACCGATGCTCAAGCTCGCCCTGACCGGGGACATTGACACCCTGAACCCCTTCATCTCCATCCTCGCCACGAGCTCGAACGTGCTGCGCCTGCAGTACGAACCGCTCGTTGCGTACGGTGCGGAAGCGAATGAGGAAATCCCGGGGATGGCCGAGAGCTGGGAGACTTCCGAGGACGGGACCGTCTGGACGTTCAGCATGCCCGAGGGTCGGCAGTGGTCCGACGGGGAGCCGATCACCGCCGAAGACGCGGAGTGGACCTACAACGCCATCATGGAAAACGATGACCTGAAGCAGGCCAACGGCTCAGTGCTGAGCAGCGTGGAGTCGGTCGAAGCCGAGGATGACACCACCTTGGTGATCACCCTGACCGAGGCGCAGGCCGTCAACCCCGGCACCGAGCTGCCGATCGTCCCCGAGCATGTGTGGGCCGAGCTGGATGATCCGGCCGCCTACGCCAACGACAAGGACACGGTGGGATCGGGGCCGTTCGTGGTAGACAACTACGACAAGTCCGCCGGCGTCACCATGTCCACCAACCCGAACTACTGGCGCGGAGCCGCGAAGATTTCCGGCGTCACCTGGATTCCGTACAAGAACTCCGACGCCGCCGTGCAGGCGCTGCGCACCGGAGAGATCGACATTGTCAGCGGCCTCACCCCGGCCCAGTACCAGGCCCTGGAGAACGAACCGAACATCACCACCAACGCCGGTACCGGGCGCCGCTACCAGGCCATCGGCATCAACCCCGGCGCCCAGACCGCTGACGGCACCCCGATGGGCGACGGACACCCGGCGCTGCAGGACGTGCAGGTGCGCCGGGCCGTGGCCCTGGCCATCGACAGCGACACCCTGCTGGAAAAGGTCCTGCAGGGGCTGGGGGACAAGGCCACGGGTGAGATTCCCATGACCTACCCGCTCTACCACTGGGATACCGATGAGCTGCCGCTGGCCTACGACCCGGACGCCGCCAACACGCTGCTGGACGAGGCCGGATACGAAATGGGTCCCGACGGCGTCCGGCTGGACAAGGACGGCAACGCACTGTCCATGCGCCTGATGGGCCGCAACTCGGATCCGACCCACCAGCAGATGGCCGATTACGTCAAACCCTGGCTCAAGGAAATCGGCATTGACGTTTCCGTGGAAATGAAGGCTCCCGCCCAGGTGAATGATGATTCCACCGTCGGCAACTACGATCTCTACTTCACGGGCTGGGGAATCGGTCCGGATCCGGATTTCCAGCTGTCCATCAACCAGTGCAGCTCGCGCCCGAATGCAGACGGCACCGGCGCGACGTCGGAGAACAATTACTGCGACCCGGCCTTCGATGAACTGTACAAAGCACAGCACGCCGAACTGGACCAGGAAAAGCGCAGCGAGCTGGTGGCCCAGGCACAGGAAATGATCTACAACGCCGCCGTCAACAAAGTCCTCTACTACGCCAACAGCCTCGAGGCCTACCGCTCGGACCGCTGGGAGCCCTTTGTCACCCAGCCGGCAGAGGGCGGCGTCATCACCAGCCAGAACGGCCCGTGGAGCTACTACGAGGCCACCCCGGCAGGTGAGCTGGATGAAGCCGGCGCCGTGACGGACGACGACAGCAACACCGGAATGTTCATCGGCGTTGGCGCAGCTGTACTCGTGGCCGGCCTCGTGGCCTTCCTGCTGATCCGCCGCCGCTCCGCCACCGCGGACGACCGCGAGTAGCTGTGGCAGAAGCGCTCAGCGAGCAGGACCTGACTCCCGCCCGCCAAGACTCCGACGATCAGCGCAGGAATTCCTCCTGGCTGCATTACGTCGGCGTCAAGGCGGGCGGGGCGGCCGTCTCCCTCATCATGGTGGTGGTCCTCGGGTTCTTCGCGTTCCGGATCCTGCCGGGAGACCCGGTGCGTTCCCTCGCGGACGGCCGGCAGGTCACTGCCGAACAAATGGACATCCTGCGCCGGGATTACGGCCTGGACCAGCCCCTGTTGGGCCAGTTCTGGCGCTACCTCACCGACCTGTTCCAGGGGAAGCTGGGGGATTCCTACACGTACAACAGGCCGGTGCTGGAACTGATCGGCGACCGTCTGGGTCCCACCCTCCTGCTGACCGGCACCGCTGCGCTGATCTCGGTGGTGCTCGGGCTGTGGCTCGGGCAGAAGGCAGCGTGGCGCCGGGGCAGCCTGTTCGACAAGACCCAGACCGGACTGGCACTGATCTTCTGGTCGGTGCCGACGTTCTGGCTCGGGCTGCTGCTCCTGCTGCTCTTCGCCGGAACCCTGAACTGGTTCCCCACCGGCGGCATGGTCACCGCGGGCAGCAGTGCCGGCGGGCTCGAACGGATCCTGGACATCGGCCACCACATGGTTCTGCCGGTGCTGACCATGGTGGCCGTGGTCTACGCCCAGTACCTGATGGTGATGCGGGCATCGCTGCTCGAGGAGATGACCTCCGACTACCTGACCACAGCGCGGGCCAAGGGGCTGCGGGAAGACGACGTACGCCGTCGACACGCAGTGCCGAACGCCCTCCTGCCCGCCGTCACGCTGATTTTCCTGACCTTGGGAGGGCTGATCGGCGGTGCGGTCACGGTGGAAACCGTGTTTTCCTGGCCGGGTCTCGGCTATCTGACCTTCCAGGCCCTGTCCGCGCCGGACTTCCCGCTCCTGCAGGGGACATTCGTGGTCTTTTCCTCGATCGTCATCCTGATGAACTTCGCCGCGGACCTGTTGTACCGCGTGCTCGATCCGCGATTGAGGGCCTCATGAACGCAACCCGGACCGCCTCGCGGGCGGCATGGGCGCGGCGCCGTGCTTCCGCCGCCGCAGGCTGGACACAGTTCCGCAGCAACAAGGCCGGGGTCAGCGGGATGATCGTCCTGCTCATTGTGGTGGCGCTGGCGCTGCTGGCCCCGGTGCTGGCACCGGAATCAACCCTCGACGTCACCCGGCTCGATTCCCTGCAGAACGAGCCGCCGTCGCTGGCCAACCCGCTCGGTACCGACCCGTCCGGGCGCAGCGTGCTGGCCATGCTGTTGTGGGGAGCCCGGGTCTCCCTGGTGGTCGGCTTCGCCGCAACGGCCGTCTCCATGGTGATCGGCACCGTCGTCGGGATGGCGGCCGGACACTTCTCCGGAGCCATCCAGGCAGTGCTCATGCGGATCATCGATTTCTTCCTGGTGGTTCCCTCCCTGGTGCTGGCCATTGTCCTCTCCAGCATCCTGGGCGCCGGGGTCATCACCATCGTCGCGGCGATCGGCATCACCTCCTGGGCGTCGACGGCCCGCCTGGTCCGGGCCCAGACCCTGACCATCGAGTCCCGGCCGTACATCGACCGCTCCTGGGCGCTTGGTGCCGGCGACGCGCACATCATCGGCCGGCACGTGCTGCCGGCGGTGCTGCCGCTGGTGCTGGCCAACACCACCCTGACCGTGGGTTCGGCCATCATCGCCGAGTCCACGCTGAGCTTCCTGGGCCTGGGCGACTCAACCAGCATCTCCTGGGGAACCATGCTGAAATCCGCCCTGGACACGGGAGCTGCAACCGCCGGGTTCTGGTGGTTCGTGCTCCCGCCCGGTGTGGCGATCGTTATCGTCGTGCTCTGCTTCACCCTGGTGGGCCGCGCCCTGGAATCCGTAGTCAACCCCACCCTGCGAGGACGCTGATGCCCCGGCTGGCTTTTGAAGATATCCGCGTGACCTACACGATCCGGAGCGAGGAAGGTCCCCGGGAGCTGGTGGCCGTCGACGGCGTCTCGCTGGTCCTCGAACCCGGTTCCACGCTGGGCCTGGCCGGTGAATCCGGCTGCGGCAAGTCCACCCTGGCCATGTCCGTGCTCCGGCTGCTTCCGGCCAATGCCCGGGTGGAGGGACGGATTCTGCTCGGCGAGGAGAATGTCCCGGACCTGAGCTGGGGCCGGCTGCGTGCCGTGCGCTGGACCTCCGCCGCCGTCGTGTTCCAGGGCGCCATGCACTCGCTGAACCCGGTGCAGCGCATCGGGGACCAGATCGAAGAGGCGCTGCGCATCCACGCCCGCGAGCTGGATCCGGCCTACCGCGAGGAGAAGGCCCGCCGGGCGCGGGTGACGGAACTCCTGGGCCTGGTCGATCTGCCCCGGGCGAAGGCGGAGTCCTATCCGCACGAGCTCTCCGGCGGACAGAAGCAGCGCGTCATGATCGCCATGGCACTGGCCTGCGAGCCGGAGCTGATCATCGCCGACGAGCCCACTACCGCCCTGGACGTCATTGTCCAGGACCAGGTGCTGCAGGTGCTGACCGGACTGGTGGCCAGCCGCGGCCTGTCGCTGGTGATGATCAGCCATGACCTCTCCGTGCTCGCGTCGACCTGTGAGCGCATCGCGGTGATGCAGAACGGCCGGATCGTGGAGGAGGGCCCGTCCGCTTCGGTCATGCACGCACCGCAGCATCCCCACACCCAGGCCCTGGCCGCAGCGTTCCCCACCATCGGGGACCCGGCGTCCCGCCTGCGCCTGCCCGGTTACGCCGCTGAGCCGGGAGCTCCGGATCCGGACGCTGCGCCCGTCCTGGAGGCCCGCAACGTCTCGGTGAGTTTCGCCGGACGCGGCGCGGGGACGGTCAAAGCGGTCGACGGCGTGAGCATCGCCTGCCGCCGCGGGGAAATCGTGGCCCTGGTCGGCCAGTCCGGTTCCGGGAAAACCACGCTGGCGCGGACCCTGCTGGGCCTGCAGAAACCAACCGGCGGTGAACTGCTCTTTGACGGCAGCCCGCTGCCGCACCGCCGGCGTGCCCTGAAGGCGTACCGGCGGGCCGTGCAGTTCGTGCTGCAGGATCCCACCGCCGCGCTGAACCCCAAGCACACCGTCTACGAATCGGTGGCTGAGGGGCCGCGGCTGCACAAGCTGCCCGGCGACGAGGTCCAGCTGGTGGCCGCCGCGCTGGCCAAGGCGGAGCTGAGCCCGCCGGAGCGGTTCGGCCCGGCCCTGCCCCAGGAGCTGTCCGGCGGGCAGCGCCAGCGCGTGGTCATCGCCGGGGCCTTGGCGCTGGACCCGGAGTTCCTGGTGGCCGACGAGCCGGTGGCCAGCCTGGATGCCTCGGTCCGGGCGGAAATCCTGGCACTGCTGCTGCGGCTGCGCTCCGAGCTGGGGCTCGGTGCGCTGGTCATCACGCACGACCTGGGCCTGGCGTGGAATATCGCGGACCGGGTGGTGGTGATGTACCAGGGCCGGATTGTGGAGGAAGGCCCGGTGGAGCAGGTCCTGCTGGATCCGCAGCACGAGTACACCCGCCGCCTGCTGAGCGTGGTGCCCACCGCGAACGGTCCGGCCGGAGGGGACCCAACCGCGGTCGGGGACCCAGCCGCCGTCGGGGAACCAGCCGCGGGCGGTACCGCCGTCGGGGGACCGGCGTGAGTTCTTATCCGGAACCGGGCCCGCATCCGGAACTCGGCCCGCATCCCGAACTGGGTCCGCTGCGGCCGGGGGCACGGGTAGGGCTGGTGGCCCCCAGCGGTCCGCCGAAGCCGGAACAGTTGCAGCGGGCTGAGGAGGTGCTGCGCGGCTGGGGCCTGGAACCGGTGCGGGGCAAGCACCTGCTGGACCAGCACCCCCGTGCCGGCTACCTTGCCGGGAGCGATGCCGACCGTGCCAGTGACCTGCAGGACGCCTGGTGCGATGACTCGCTGGACGCCGTCCTGTGCGTGCGCGGCGGCTACGGCGCAGTCCGGGTGCTGGACCTGCTGGACGTGCCCACGCTGGCCTCGGCCCGGCCCAAGCCGCTGCTGGGTTCCTCCGACATCACGGCCCTGCACGTGTTCTGGGCCGAGGAACTGGGCCTGGCCACCTGGTTCACGCCGATGGTGGCAACCGGAGCGTTCCTGGACGATCCGGTGGCCGCCGCGGGCGTGCGCCGCGCACTGTTTGAACCGTACGCGGGCACGTCCTACACCGGCCCGGCAGCCGAGGCGCTGGTGCCCGGCACCGCCCACGGGGTCCTGACCGGCGGAAACCTCGCGCTCCTGGCCATGCTCAACGGCGCACGAACCCGAAAGCCGGTCGACAACACCGGGCGCATCGGGCTGCTGGAGGACGTCACCGAAGAACCGTACCGGCTGGACGGGATGCTGCAGACGCTGCTGCGCTCCGGCTGGTTCGACGGCCTCACCGGCGTGGCGCTGGGTTCCTGGTCCGAGTGCGGCGACCTCGCCGAGGTACGGGCCCTGTGCGTCGAACTGCTGGCTCCGCTCGGTATTCCGCTGGTCTGGGAACTGGGCTTCGGGCACGGTCCCGCCGCGCACAGCATCCCGCTCGGCGTCCCCGCCACCCTGACCGCAGGTCAGCAGCCGCAGCTGGTCCTGGACTGACCGGCATGGACCTGGCCGGAAAGCTGCAGGACCTGCTCGACGACGCCGTCGGGCAGGGCATGGTGCCCTCAGCGGTGTGCGCCGCATCGCTCGACGGCGAGGCGTTGCCCGTGCTCGCCGCCGGCCAGGCACTGCGCTTCGGTGCCGGGGGCGTTCCGCTGCCGGAAGCGGAGCAGATACCGGCCGACCCGCAGACCTGGTACGACCTCGCCTCGGTGACCAAGCCCTTTTCCGCCGTCGCCGTCCTGACACTGGTGCGGGACGGGCTCCTGGACCTGGACGAGCCGGTGGCCGCACGGCTGCCCGCCTTCGCCGCAGCTAGCCAGGGGAGCGACGCAGGGAGTCCGGGGAGCGACGCCGGGAAGCAGCGCGTGACGCTGCGGCATCTGCTCACCCACACCTCGGGACTGCCGGGAACCTGGGACGGCTGGCGGCAGCCGCTGGCCGACCGGCAGGCCGCCCTGGCCTCCCTGCTTTCCGTTCCACTGTCCGCGGAGCCGGGCACCGGTTTCAGCTATTCGTGCGTGGGCTACAACACCGCCATGGCACTGGCGGAAAGCGTCACCGGCATGGCCTGGCAAACGCTCGTCGAACACCTGGTCCTGGAGCCCCTGGCGCTGGGCGGGGACATTACGTTCCGGCCCGATCCCGGACACTGCGCCGCCACGGAATGCGGCACGCCGGACGGACGCGCCCTGGTCCGCGGGGAAGTGCATGACGAATCCGCCCACGCCCTGGGCGGGGCCGCTGCCAACGCAGGACTGTTCGGTACGGCCTCGGGCGTCCTGCGGTTCGCCGAGGCGCTGCGCGGGGGCTTCCCGCAGATACTGCCCGGTCCGCTGGCAGACCTGTTGTGGGAGGACCAGCTGGACGGCCTGCTGGGCCCGGCCGCAGAGGCGGCCCGCACCGACGTCGGGTACGGGCAGTCCCTGGGCCTGCGCATCGGCCAGATCGGCTGGATGGGCCGGGAAGGGGCAGGCGCCCGCGGCCACAACGGTTTCACCGGCACCTCCTTCCTGACCGACCGGAGGCGCCGGCTCAGCGTGGTCCTGCTGACCAACCGGGTCCACCCCACCCGCGACGGAACCGATGCATCGCCGCTGCGGAAGGCGGTCAGTGAGGCCGTCTACACCGTTTAGACCCCATCCATCCCGCCAGGAGAGCTCATGCCCGTTCTATCCGACTACAGCGACGGCACACCCGAGATCGCGTTTTGCCTGCTGAACCCCGACGGCGGCACGGCCGCCTCCCGCGGCGCGGACACTGCCTTCTATTCAGCCAGCACCATCAAACTGGCCGTCCTGCTGGCGGTACTGCAGGCGGTGGACCGCGGTGAGCTGGCGCTGGAGACACGGTTTCCTGCCCGGGACACGTTCACCAGTGCCGTGCCCGACGGCGGCGAGTTCGGCTTCCCGGGTGATGAGGCAGACCCGGGGATGCCGGCGGCGGGCACGCCAATGTCCCTGGCCGCCGTGCTGGACCGGATGATCACTGTCTCCTCGAATGCGGCCACGAACATGGCCGTGGACCTGGTGGGGTTCGACGCCGTGAACCGTACACTCGCCGGCGTCGGCGCAGCGTCGTCGTACATGCAGCGCTACATCGGCGACCTCGCCGCCCTGGAAGCCGGACTTACCCACCAGATCACGGCAGCGGATCTGGCCCGCACCATGTACGCCCTGATCTCCGGCAAAGCGCTGGGACCGGAATCCACCGAGTTCGCCCTGGGCCTGCTGGCGCGGCAGGAGTTCGCCTGGCTCGCCGCCGGTCTTGCCCCGGACACGGTCCAGGGCAGCAAGTCCGGCTGGGTGACCGGTATCAGCCACGATGTTGCCTTCTTCGCCCCGGCCGGTACGAGCCTGCAGGCTCCGCTGGAGCGGGCGTGGGTGCTGGCGGTCTGCACCCGCGGCTACGAAGCGGAGGCCGGCCAGGAGGTGCTCGCCGCCGTCGCCGGCCTGGCTGCCGCGGTGGCAGGAAGCGAGTTCAGCGCCGTGGTGCCGGGGTTAGGTTAGTACAGCTAGGCCGGATCGGTGCGGATGCCGGCGGCGGCCAGCCCGGGGTGCAGGCCGGTGATGCCCAGTCCGGGAACTGACGGCAGGCGCAGGACCGGGCCCTCGTAGCGGACGCCGCCGTCGACCGCCGGCACCGCGGGCCACAGCCCGCCGTCGAGGTCCTGGCCGCTGCGCCCGGGGAACTCCGTGCCGAGTCCCGCGGCTGCGGCCAGTGCAGCACCGGCCCCTGCACCCACCGTGCTCTCGAGCATGCAACCGACCAGTACGCCCAGCCCGTGCCCGCGGGCCGCGGCGAGCAGGCGGACGGCGGGATAGATGCCGCCTGCCTTGGCCAGCTTGAGGTTCACCAGCGTCGCCGCGCGGTGGTGCAGCAGGGGCGCCAGGTCCCGTTCGTCCTGAACGGATTCGTCGGCCATGACCGGCACGTCGACGGCGGCCCGCACCCGGGCCAGTCCGGCCCAGTCCCCGGCGGCCACCGGCTGCTCCGCTAGCTCCAGCCCGGCCCCGGCGGCGGCTATGGCGGTGAGCACCTGTATTGCTTCGCCCGGGGTGTAGGCCTGGTTCGCGTCGACCCGCAGCCGCACCGCCGGGCCCACCGCAGCGCGGACAGCAGTCAGCCCGGCCACGGCGTCCAGGTCGGCGCGGAGCTTGACCTTGAGGCAGCGAAAACCTTTCTGCACCCATCCGGTTGCCGCGTCGGCCAGTACCTCTGGTTCCGCGGCGGAGAGAGTCATGTCGGTGAGCACGGTGTCTTCCAGGTTTGCTGCCGCGATCTGCGGATACGCGGCTGCCAGGAACCGGTGTAGGGGCTGCCCGGCGGTTACGGCCGCGAGGTCATGCAGGGCGCAGTCGAGTCCCATCCGAACCGCGGACGGCACCGGCGCTCCGGCGATGCGGCGCACCAGGCCGTCCAGGTCGCTGACGGGACGGCCCATCACCAGGGGAGCGAGGTCCTGCCGTGCCCGGGCCAGTACCTCTGCGGTGCTGACGCCGGTCACCCGGCTGACCGGCGTCTCGCCCCATCCGCTGCGTCCCTCCGAGTCCTGCAGCCGGAACAGCACTGTTTCCAGGACGGAGGACGTCCGGACAGCGGTGCTGAAGGTTCCGGTCAGCGGGAGGCTGAGGGGGTGCAGGTCCAGGGCGGTGATCGTGGCCATGCGTGCTGTTTCCCTGCCTTAGACCACTTGCGCCTCGATCAGCACGGGGCCCTCGGCTTCCAGGGCCTTCCGGTACGCAGCGGCGAATTCTTCCCGGGTTGTGGTGCGGGTTGCCGGAACGCCGTAGCCCTCGGCCAGGGACACGAAATCGATGCCGCCCAGCGTCAG
This sequence comes from Arthrobacter sp. 7Tela_A1, assembly GCF_049311065.1. Classification (NCBI taxonomy): domain Bacteria; kingdom Bacillati; phylum Actinomycetota; class Actinomycetes; order Micrococcales; family Micrococcaceae; genus Arthrobacter; species Arthrobacter sp. 7Tela_A1. The sequence continues at coordinate 19,100 of NZ_JAXIOO010000052.1, forward strand.
CCCCGGCACGTCCGGGACGCCCATGCGTTGGGCGAATCCTGCCAGCGCGCCGTAACCGGAGTTGTTGACGATGACGAAGACGGTCCGCGTTCCGTGCTGCGCTGCCGTGTAGAGGGCGCTGATGCCGTAGTTGGCGGAGCCGTCTCCCACGGTGGCGACGACGGTCATGTCCGGCCTGGCCAGTGCTACGCCCACAGCAGCGGGCAGGCCGAAGCCCAGACCACCGGAGGCGGGGAAGTGGTACATCCCCGGGCGGTCCATGGCGACCCGTTCCAGGTACTCCAGATCCAGGGTGGTGGTTTCGTTGACGTAGACGACGTCGTCGCGGACCTGTTCGTTCAGGACCTCCAGGATTTGTGTTCCGGTCATTCCATTCGGCGAGGTGGCTGCCGCCGGCAGCTCACGGGCCGGCCGGCGGATTCCCCGGTCCTGCACGCCGGAGGCCAGGACCGCGACGGCGGCAGCTATGTCTGCCACTATCGCGCGGCCAAAGGGTGCGCGGGTGGCTTCGGACGGGTCCTGGGTCAGCTGCCAGACCTGCGTTCCGGGATCGAGGTAGTTCGAGGGCTCCCAGCGGTGATAACGGAACACCGGGGCTCCGAGCACCAGCACGGTGTCATGGCCGGAGAGCTGGCGTCGGACGGAATCGATGCCGGGAACCATCACTCCGCCAAAGTTGGGATGAGTGGTGGGGAAGGGGCCACGCGGAGGGGAGG
>NZ_JAXIOO010000053.1:0-19681 GCF_049311065.1 Arthrobacter sp. 7Tela_A1
CGGGGGGGGGGCGCCCGGCCCAACGGGCCACCCCCGGGGGCGGTGGCGCGGGGGGCTGTTTCGTTTCCCGGCCGTGTCCGCGCCCCGGCCGGGTGGGGAACGCGCCGCCGCCAAGTAAGTGTCCGGCCCCGTCAATGGGTAAGGTACATAGCGGAAACTCTTCGAACCTATCCCAAGGAGAACCATGTCAGGTGGAGATATTGCCGGTCTGATCGCAGCCGGGGTATTTGCCGTGCTGGTTGCGCTGCTGGCCGTCCCCATCCTCAAACTTGGGAAGGTCTTCGACGAACTTCGCGGTTCGATCAAGACCTTGAGCGACGAGACCACCCCGCTGATCGACGAGGTGACGACCACGGTCTCCACCACGAACCTCCAGCTGGCAAAGGTCGACGGGATCTCCTCCAACGTTTCCGACGCCTCAGCCAACATTTCGGCACTGACCTCGCTTGTCGCCGCCACCGTTGGCTCGCCGCTGATAAAGGTCTCCGCCTTCACCTACGGCGTGCGGACAGCACTGACTTCCCGGCGGCCCGCAGGCCGCGGCCGCCGCAGCCGCTAGTCCCACAGACATGCAGTCCACAACAGGAGCAGACCATGATTAAGCGCGTCTTTTGGATGTCGATCGGCATCACCATTGGCGTTATTGCCGTCCGCCGCATCTCTGACGCCAAGGAGAGCCTCGGCCCGGCCGGGCTCAACCGCGCCGTCGGAACTGCTGCCGACGCCCTGCACGATTTCACTGACGCCTTCCGTGACGCCATGACCCAGCGCGAGGGCGAGCTGCGCTCCGCCCTGGGCCTGGACACCACCGACACGGTCGCCCAGACCATGTCCTCAGCCCGCCGCTGACATTCCCCACCCCGCAGCTGACCTGCGCGGAATTGATTTACCAGAAGGGTAAGAAACACCATGAAGTCCCACGAGATCGCACGCCGCTGGCTGGATTTCTTCAGCAGGAAGGGCCACACGGTCGTTCCCTCCGCGTCGCTCGTCAGCAACGACCCCTCGCTGCTGTTCACCGTTGCGGGCATGGTGCCCTTCATTCCCTACCTCACCGCGCGTGAAACCCCGCCGTACAGCCGCGCCACCAGCGTCCAGAAGTGCATCCGAACCGCTGACATTGAAGAGGTCGGCAAGACGGCCCGGCACGGCACCTTCTTCCAGATGGCCGGCAACTTCTCCTTCGGCGACTACTTCAAGGAAGACGCCATCACCTTCGCCTGGGAGCTGCTGACCAGCCCCGTGGCAGAGGGCGGCTACGGCCTTGATCCCGAGCGGCTCTGGGTCACCGTCTACGAAGACGGCGACGAGCGCGACGACGAGGCCCGCGCCATCTGGCGGGACAAGATCGGTGTGCCCAACGAGCGCATCATCGGCACCGGCAAGGCTGACAACTACTGGAACACCGGCCAGGCCGGCCCCGGCGGTCCCTGCTCCGAGATCTACTACGACCGCGGCCCCGCCTACGGCCTCGAAGGCGGCCCGGCCGTCGACGAGACCCGCTACATCGAAATCTGGAACCTGGTCTTCATGCAGTACCAGCTCTCCGAGGTCCGCTCGAAGACCGATTTCGACGTCGCCGGCGAACTGCCGAAAAAGAACATCGACACGGGCCTCGGCCTGGAACGCCTGGCCATGATCCTGCAGGGCGTGGAGAACATGTACGAGACGGACCAGGTCCGCCCCGTGCTGGACAAGGCCGCCGAACTCTCCGGCAAGACCTACACGTCAGCTGAAGATCCTTCGGATCCGCACCATGCAGATGACGTGAAGATGCGCGTTGTGGCTGACCACATCCGCTCGGCACTCATGCTGATTTCCGACGGCGTCACCCCCTCCAACGAAGGCCGGGGCTACGTGCTGCGCCGCCTGATCCGCCGTGCCGTGCGCGCCATGCGCCTGCTGGGCGTGGAAACCGCCGTGCTGCCGGAGCTGCTGCCTGTCTCCCGCGACGCCATGAAGGGCACCTACCCCGAGGTCGAAGCCGACTTCGCACGGATCTCCCGCATTGCCTACGCCGAGGAAAAGGCATTCCTGCGCACCATTGCTTCGGGCACCGAGCGCCTTGATGCCGCTGTCCAGGAGTCCAAGGCCGCCGGCCGTCCGCTGTCCGGCGCCGACGCCTTCGCCCTGCACGACACCTACGGCTTCCCGATCGACCTCACCCTGGAAATGGCCGAGGAAGCCGGCCTGAAGGTGGACGAGGCCGGATTCCGGTCGCTCATGCAGGAACAGCGCAAGCGTGCCCAGGCTGACGCCCGCGGCAAGAAGCACGGCCACTCCGACGTCTCCGTCTTCAACGAGCTGCTGAAGTCCGGCCAGACGGTCTTCACCGGCTACAACGAGCTCACCACCGAATCCGCCGTGCGCGGTATCGTCGCCAACGGCGAGTCCGTCTCCCATGCCGGTCCGGGAACTGAGATCCAGCTGGTCCTGAACGAAACGCCGTTCTATGCCGAGGCAGGCGGCCAGGCCGCCGACGTCGGACTCATCACCGGTGACGGCTTCGTCCTGGAAGTGTCCGACGTGCAGCGTCCGGTCAAGGGCCTCACAGTGCACAAGGCGGTTGTCCGGGAGGGCGAGGTCTCCGCCGGCGCCCTGGCACTGGCAGCGGTCGACGCCGAGCAGCGCCACGCCGCTGAGCAGGCGCACTCCGGCACGCACATCGTGCACGCCGCACTGCACCAGATCCTCGGCCCGGAAGCGCTGCAGCGCGGCTCCTTCAACAAGGCCGGCTACCTGCGCTTCGACTTCTCCTGGGGCGAAGGCCTGTCGGAGGCCGCCAAGTCGGAAATCGAAGAGGTTTCCAACCTGGCCATCCGCAACAACCACAAGGTCGAGACCAAGATCATGTCCCTGGCCGAGGCCAAGGCACTGGGCGCCATGGCGCTCTTTGGTGAAGCCTACGGCGATGAGGTCCGGGTCGTGGAGATCGACGGCGACTGGTCGCGTGAGCTCTGCGGCGGCACCCATGTGGACTCCACCTCCCGGATTGGAAGCCTGACGCTGCTGGGCGAGCAGTCCGTGGGATCGGGCAACCGCCGCGTGGAAGCTTTCGTGGGTATGGACGCCTTCCGCCACCTCGCCGCCGAGCGGGCACTGGTAAATGAGCTCTCCGAGCTGCTCAAGGTTCCCTCGGTCCAGCTGCCCGAACGGGTGTCCGCCACGCTGGCGAAGCTGAAGCAGGTAGAGAAGGAACTCGAGCGCCTGCGCCGCGAACAGCTCGCTGCGTCTGCCGCGGCACTGGTGAACACCGCCGTCGATGTTGACGGAGTCCGCCTGCTGGCGCACGACGCCGGTACGGTCTCCGGAGCGGACGACCTCCGCACGCTCGCACTGGACCTGCGCAGCAGGCTTGGCAGCGAGGCGGCAGTGGTCGCGGCCGCTGGTGCAGCCAACGGCCGCCCGGTAGTCATCGTCGCCACCAACGAGGCGGCACGCGCTGCCGGCGTCAAGGCCGGCGCCCTGGTCAAGACCGCTGCCGGCGTTCTCGGCGGCGGCGGCGGCGGCAAGGACGACGTCGCCCAGGGCGGCGGAACCGACGCTTCCAAGGTGTCCGAAGCACTCACAGCCATCCGCGCAGCGGTGGCGAACCGGAGCTAGCGGTATACCGTGTCCGCTTATCCGCGCGGGAGAAAGCTCGGCGTTGATGTTGGCCTGGCGCGCGTCGGGGTCGCTTCGTGCGATCCCGACGGCGTCCTCGCCACTCCGGTACGCACGTTAAAACGTGACGCCAAGAAGAACAGCGACGTCAGGGTGCTTGTCCGTGAAGCAGCCGAGCAGGATGCGGTGCAGGTCTTCGTCGGGCTTCCGCAGAGCATGCGGGGGACCGAAACTGCATCGACGGAGATGGCCCGGGAATATGCCCAGGTCCTGGCTGAAGCACTCGTCCGTGCAGGCTTGGACGTCCCGGTCCGGCTGATCGACGAGCGGCTGACGACAGTCAGCGCCCACCGGTCCCTGAGGGAAGCTGGCTTGGAGACAAGGAATCACCGTAGAGTAGTAGACCAAGTGGCCGCTGTTGGTATATTGCAGCAGGCCATTGACATGCAGCGTTCACTGGGACGCGATGTGGGGGTGCCCGTCATCACTGGCCGGAGCGAACAGATCGATGCTCCGGCCCCGAACGAGGAGCGAACAATTTCCGAGGACATCCGCCCCGAAAGCGACTCTGCGTCGTGAGCCACAGCTATCCCGGGCACCGTGCCTCCGGGCACGAATCGGAACCTGAACCGCGCGCCGGCACACAGGGCGGCGGCTATGCTGCCGACGGCCAGGACTACGGCACTGAGGACCGCTACCGCCAGGACGATGCACGCTGGGAAGACGGCGGACAAGACTACGGGCTTCACCCGGAGGAACAGCACGATCCCGGTTACGAGCCCGCGCCGGTGCAGCACTTCTTTGCCGAAGAGCCGGCCAGCCGCCGAAGCCGCCGGCCCTCGCGGGAGAAACAGCGCCGGAGGCGACGCCGCACGCTGGTCATGGCGGTCGTTCTGGCTGTCTTCGCCGGTGTGGTGTTCGGCCTGACCATGTTCCTGCGCGACCTGCTGGGCATGAATGAAATCAAGGACTACCCGGGCCCCGGCGAAGGAACGGTTTCCTTCGTCGTCCATCCGGGTGACGGGCCCCTGGTCATTGGCAACAACCTGGTCGGCGAGGACATCGTGGCCTCCAGCGAAAAGTTCGTCGAGGCTTTCCAGCAGGAATCGGACGGGCGCGAGATCCAGCCCGGCACGTACGAGATGCGCTACCAGATGTCCTCCTCCGGAGCAGTCACGGCCCTGCTTGGAGACGGCGGCACCGCTGTCCATTACGCGGCGATCGACCGGGACCTGCGGTTGAACGAAACCTTCGACCGACTGACCGAATCCACCGGCATCCCGCTGGCAGAATTTGAGGCGCTTGCCGCGTCCCCGCAGGACTTCGGACTTCCCGCCGAGGCCGTGAGCCTGGAAGGCTACCTGTTCCCGGGGGAGTACCGCTTCCCGGTGGACATGACCGCAGCGGAGATCCTCGAAGAGATGGTCGCCAACACCTTCAGTGCACTGGAAGAGTCAGGCGTTACAGACCCTGCCGAGCAGTACGACGTGCTCACCAAGGCCAGCATCATCCAGGCCGAAGCCGGCGAGGCGGACTACGCCACAGTTGCCGGAGCCATCGAGAATCGGCTGCGGGGCGACAACACGGAAACCAACGGCCTGATCCAGTCCGATGCCACCGTGACTTACGGCCTGAACCGGAAGAGCTACAACCTCACGCCGGAAGAGAAGGCAGACACATCCAATCCGTACAACACCTACGCGAACCCGGGGCTGCCGGTGGGACCCATCGGCTCACCGAGCGTCGAGGCCATTGACGCGGCGGCCAACCCGGCGGACGTGCCCTACTTCTACTGGGTGACGGTCAATCTGGATTCCGGCGAGACGAAGTTCTCCTCCACCCTCGCCGAACACGCCAAGTACGTTGCCGAGTACCAGGAATGGTGCGGCACCCAGGAAGCCGGAAGGTGCGATTAAGTTGTCCACCCGCCTAAGGGCAGCGGTCCTGGGGCATCCGATTGGGCACTCCCGCTCGCCCCAGCTTCACCGGGCCGCGTACCAGTACCTCGGATTCGACTGCGCATACGACGCCATCGACGTCGAAGAATCCGCGGCGGCAGATTTCGCTGCCGCTGTCCGGCGCGAACCGGGCTGGAACGGCCTGTCCGTCACCATGCCGCTCAAGGCTGTCATGGCTGCTGCAGTGGACAGGCTTGATCCGCTGGCAGAGACGCTCGGCGTCCTGAACACGGTGACGTTCGAGGGCGCTGCCCAGGGCACGGTCCTCACCGGGTGGAACACCGACGTCGCCGGGCTGGTCAACGCGCTGCGGCACGCCGGTGCCCGGCAGGCGCCCCGCGCGGTGGTGCTGGGCGCGGGCGGAACCGCCTGCGCAGCGGTCGCCGCGCTGGCCAAGCTGGACAGTCCTGCCGTGGATGTCTATGCCAGGAACTTCCGGGCCGGCGGTCCGGGGGTCGCTTCGGTCCAGGACGTGGGGTCCAGGCTTGGTATCGCCGTCAACCAGCATGGCTGGGAGGAAGCAGCGCAGGCGTGCGCCGGCGCCGACGTCGTCATCTGCACGCTGCCGCCCCGCGGGGCGGACGCTGTGGCGGAGGAATTTCAGGCCCTGGGAGCGCAGTGCGGCGGAGCTGTCCTGCTGGACGCTGCCTACGATCCCTGGCCCAGCCGGATCGCTTCCGCCTGGGAGTCCGCCGGCGGGAAGATTGTGCCCGGATTGGAAATGCTGCTCTACCAGGCCCTCGAACAGGTGCGCCTGTTCACCGGTCCGGCCTTTCGAGACGAGGCCGCCGTCATAAACGTGATGTGTGACGCAGTGGGGCTGCCCCCGCGCTGAAGCCCCCCGCCGAACGTGGCAGTATTGAATCCATGTTGCGTTGGTTGACCGCCGGTGAGTCCCATGGGCCTGCACTGGTCGGAATTATTGAGGGCGTCCCCGCGGGCGTCGAAGTAAGCACCCCGTCGATCCAGGAAGCGCTGGCACGTCGCCGTCTTGGCTATGGCCGCGGCGCCCGGATGAAGTTCGAGCAGGACCAGGTGCGCATCCTGGGCGGTGTGCGCCACGGACTGACCCAGGGTGGCCCGATCGCCATTGAGGTGGGCAACACCGAGTGGCCCAAATGGGAGCAGATCATGGCTTCCGATCCGGTGGATCCCGAGGTCCTCGCCGACCAGGCGCGCAACGCTCCGCTGACCCGCCCGCGTCCGGGGCACGCAGACTTCACCGGCATGCAGAAGTACGGTTTTGATGAAGCCCGGCCCGTGCTGGAACGCGCCAGCGCCCGTGAGACCGCGGCGCGCGTAGCGCTCGGTGCCGTCGCCTCGGCTTTCCTGAAGGAACTCGGCATCGAATTGGTGAGCCACACGGTGGGCATTGCCACGGTCAACTCGCCGGAGGGTTCTGCCCTGCCGCTTCCTTCCGACGTCGCCGCCCTGGACGCTGATCCGATGCGCTGCTTTGACGCGGGCGTCTCCGAAGCGATGGTCGCGGAGGTCGACGCCGCCCATAAGGAAGGCGAGACCCTGGGCGGAGTCGTCGAAGTCCTTGCCTACGGCCTTCCGCCGGGACTGGGAAGCTACGTGCACTGGGACCGCCGGCTGGACGCCCGTCTGGCGGGCGCCCTGATGGGCATCCAGGCCATTAAGGGCGTGGAAGTCGGCGACGGTTTCCTGACTGCTTCGCGACGGGGATCTGCCGCCCACGACGAAATCCTCCAGGACGAAGAGGGCCGCGTTATCCGTTCGGGTAACCGTGCAGGCGGGATCGAAGGCGGAATGAGCATCGGCGAGGTGCTGCGCGTGCGTGCAGCAATGAAGCCGATTGCCACCGTGCCGCGGGCGCTGAAGACCGTGGACGTGAGCACCGGCGAACCGGCCCGCGCCCACCACCAGCGTTCGGATGTCTGCGCCGTACCCGCAGCCGGCGTCGTCGCCGAGGCCATGGTTGCCCTGGTCCTGGCCGAGGCTGTGACGGAAAAGTTCGGCGGCGATTCCGTGGCCGAAACCGCCCGGAACCTGCGCTCTTACCTTGCGAACATCCCTGCCTCGCTCGCCTCGACCGGTACCGGCAGCGGTGCCTGAGCAGCAGCATCTGGTCCTGATCGGGTTGATGGCGGCCGGCAAATCCGTGGTCGGCCGCCAGCTCGCCGCCCGCCTCCGCCTGCCGTACGTTGACACGGACCAGCTGGTCGTCGCCGAACACGGACCGATCCCCGAGATTTTCGCACGGCACGACGAGAGCTTTTTCCGCCGGGCTGAGGCACGAGCCGTTGCTGGCGCGCTGGCTTCTCCGGTCCGGTCCGTGATTTCCCTGGGCGGGGGAGCAGTCCTGGATCCCGGCACCGCCAAGCTGCTGGCACAGGCTACCGTTGTCTTCCTGGACACTGACCTGGCGACAGTCCTGCCCCGGATCTCCCGTACCGCGCACCGTCCGCTGCTGGCCGGGGATCCGGCCGCACGCTGGACCGCGCTGGCCGAGGTGCGCCGTCCCATCTACGAATCGCTGGCAGACATAGTTATAGACAGCAGGGGGCTTTCCGTCGCGGAAGTCGTGGAACATATCACCGCAGCCCTGGCCGAAGGAGAGCACTAATGCCCGCAGAACCCACCGTCATCCCGGTGACGGGCGACAAGCCCGCAGAGAATTACGACGTCGTTATCGGCAACGGCCTGCTGGGCCGGCTGCAGGGGATGCTGGGGGAGCGCGTCCGCCGCGTCCTGGTCATTCACCCGCGTGCCCTGCGCACCACGGGAGACACCGTCCGGGACGAACTGGCAGCGGCCGGACTCACGGCCCTGACCGCCGAAATCCCCGACGCTGAAGAGGGAAAGCACATCCAGGTTGCTTCCTTCTGCTGGCAGGTCCTGGGACAGAATGACTTCACCCGCTCCGACGCGATTGTGGCCGTGGGCGGGGGCGCCGTCACCGACGTCGCCGGCTTCGTGGCAGCCACCTGGCTGCGCGGGATCAAGGTGGTGCACATCCCCACCAGCCTGCTCGGCATGGTTGATGCCGCCGTGGGCGGGAAGACCGGAATCAACACGGCTGAAGGCAAGAACCTGGTGGGCGCGTTCCATCCTCCGGCCGGTGTGCTGGTGGACCTCGATGCCCTCGGCACCCTCCCGAAAAACGAACTGCTCTCCGGCATGGCCGAAGTGGTCAAGTGCGGTTTCATTGCGGATCCGGCCATCCTGGACCTGATCGAATCCAACCTGGACGCGGTCGCGGACGGCAGCTCCGACGTCGTCCGTGAACTGGTGGAGCGCGCCGTGCGGGTCAAGGCCGACGTCGTCTCCGGCGACCTGCGCGAAGCCGGACGCCGGGAGTTCCTGAACTACGGACACACCCTGGGCCACTCGATCGAACTCGCTGAGCGTTACCAGTGGCGCCACGGGGCCGCTGTTTCCGTCGGTATGGTCTTTGCGGCAGAACTCGGCCGGATGGTCGGACGGCTCGATGATGCCACGGCCGACCGGCACAAGGAGATCCTCACGTCGCTCGGCCTGCCCGTGACGTACCGGAAGGATCGCTGGAGCGCGCTGCTTGACGGCATGCGCCGGGACAAGAAGTCCCGCGGCGACCTGCTGCGGTTCGTGGTCCTCGACGGGCCGGGCAAACCGTCCATCCTGGAGGTGCCGGACACCTCCCTGCTGTTCGCCGCGTACCAGGAGATCGCCTCCGAGCCCGAGAGCGGCATCCGGCTCAGCCTGTAGGCATTTCCTGAACAGGTAGAATGGTCGACGGACCAGACACGCAGATACGCGAAACGACGAAAGAGAAACTGTGGCAACGACCAACGACATCAAGAACGGCACAGTGCTGAAGCTTGAAGGCAACCTGTGGAGCATCATCGAGTTCCAGCACGTAAAGCCGGGCAAGGGTGGTGCGTTTGTCCGTACCAAGATGCGCAACGTGCGTTCTGGCAAGGTCGTCGACAAGACGTTCAACGCCGGCATCAAGATCGAGACCGCCACGGTTGACCGCCGCGACTACCAGTACCTGTACAAGGACGGCGAAGACTACGTGTTCATGGACACGTCGGACTTCGACCAGCTCACTGTCCCCGGTTCGATCGTGGGCGACTACGCCAACTTCATGCTCGAGTCCATGATGGTGACCATCGCCCTCCACGACGGTGCTCCGCTCTACATCGAGCTTCCGGCATCCGTCGTCCTCGAAATCACGTACACCGAGCCGGGCCTGCAGGGCGACCGCTCGACCGGCGGCACCAAGCCCGCGACCGTTGAGACCGGGTACGAGATCCAGGTCCCGCTGTTCCTGGAGACCGGAACCAAGGTCAAGGTCGACACCCGCACCGGCGACTACCTGGGACGCGTTAACGAGTGAGTGCACGCACCAAAGCAAGGACCAGGGCACTGGAAGTGCTCTTCGAAGCGGAACAGCGATCCATGTCTCCGCTTGAGTCCCTCCGTTCCCGCAGGGAAAAGACGGACCAGGTCATCAATCCCTACACCATGGACCTGGTGGAGGGTGTGATCGCCAAGCAGGAGCAGATCGACGAGTTCCTGGGCACGTATTCCCAGGGCTGGGCACTGGACAGGATGCCGGCAGTAGACCGCATCATCCTGCGCATCGGCAGCTGGGAACTGCTCTACAACGAAGAGATCCCGGACAAGGTCGCTATTAGCGAGGCTGTTGAACTGGCCAAGGCGCTCTCCACGGATGAGTCGCCCGCTTTCGTCAACGGTCTCCTGAGCAGGCTCCACCAGCTGAAGGACTCCCTGCTGGCCTAAGCCGCAGCGATGCTTTTCAAAGCCCGGCAGGGTACTCCTGCCGGGCTTTGTGCTGTCGGGGGCCGTCCACCGGGGACAGCTACGCCCGCCGGGGCGCTGCTGCCTGCAGAAGCAACTCGCGGGTGCGGGTCAGTTCTGCCAACAGGTGTTCTTCGCGTGCCGCATTGCGCCGCAGGTCCCGGCCGTTCACCAGCTGCTGCCGGGTCAGTGCCAGATTGGTCGCCTCCCGGATGAACGCCCTCATGGGTCTCTTGGCGCCGAACTGGGCGGACCAGCCCAGTGCCCTGCGGCGTCCGTCCCCGGTGGAGAGCATCTGGACCTCCGTCGGTGTGAACCAGCCGGCGGCACAGTACTCGCTGAGCCGTTCCCTGGTGAGGCGCTGCTCAGCCTTCCGGAGGTACACGACCCCTGCCACGGCCAGGCCGAAGAGCGGGACCTGCATGAGGAAGTAGAACAGGAAGAAATCGTCGTAGACCAGCGCCATGCCGCCGTTCCAGAACATGTGGCCGGCCACAGCGGCAGCAAGTCCGGCGGCGAATCCCGCAGCTATCCGTCCGGCACCCGGTTTGCGGACGGCGATTCCCAGGGCCAGACCGATCGCAGCGGTAAAGAGCACATGGGCGAAGGGTGAGAACAAACCGCGCAGCACAAAGACGAAGCCCAGCTGCAGTCCGATGCTGCCGGCCTCCAGCAGGGCGGCGCTGAAATAGAGGATGTTTTCGGTGAAGGCAAAGCCGGCTCCGATGACGCCCGCGTAGACAATCCCGTCCAGGGGGCCGTCAAAGTGGCTTCGGCGCACAAAGACGAGCAGCAGCACCCCGAGCCCTTTGGCTACTTCCTCCACCAGGGGCGCTTGGACCACCGTGGCGATGACGTCCGCCGGCGTCAGGGGGAGCAGCGTCATGAGGACCTCGTTGACCATGCTGCCCAGCAGCAGGGTAATCGCCACCGAAACACCCGCGCCCCAGAGGAAGGCGAACACCAGCGCTCCACGGGGTTCGGGCTCCCAGCGGTCGATCCAGTGCAGGCCCAGCAGGCAGATCCCCAGCGGAATCAGGGCCAGGATCCCGCACAGCAGGAAGGCTTCGCTTCCCAGGGCTGCGAACAGGAAGAGTCCGACGCCGGCCACCACGGCGGCCGCGGCGATAAGCAGCAGCACGTTGAGCACTCCAGCCCTGCCGTGCCCGGCGGGCCGCGTCAGGCCGAAGCCGGGCAGCTCCGCTGCCGGATGCGCGGCGCGCTGCTGCCGTGGCTGCCCCGCGGGCAGGGGCGTCATGTTCGGGAGCCTGTCATCGCCCCAGAATATACGGCTCACCTGCTGTGATAGTTTTGGAAGGCATTCAACCTTTAAGTCCGTCCTGTGAGGCGGGGAAGGAGGAAGCAGAATATGGGTCCCAGTGATCCGCCGCAGGCCGTTGTGCCTGCCCGCACCGTTCTGGCTTCAGCTGATATTGACCGAGCATTAACCCGCATCGCCCACGAGATCCTCGAGGCCAACAAGGGCGGCACCGATCTGGTGCTGATGGGTATTCCCCGCCGCGGTTATCCGCTGGCCCGCCGCCTCGCCGCCAAAATTGCAGCCGCTGATCCCTCCGTGGATGCCGCTGCCATCACCGGGCAGCTCGACGTCACGATGTTCCGTGACGATCTGGCACGCCAGCCCACCCGTCCTCCGCACCCCACTGAACTGCCTCCCAGCGGCATCGACGGCAAAGTCGTTGTACTGGTTGACGACGTGCTTTACTCCGGGCGGACCATCCGCGCGGCATTGGATGCGCTGATCGACCTGGGACGGCCGCGCGTTGTCCGGCTGGCGGTCCTGGTGGACCGCGGGCACCGGGAACTGCCGATCCGGGCAGACCACGTAGGAAAGAACCTGCCCACTGCCGCCGTGGAAACGGTGCGCGTCCGACTGGCCGAGACCGACATGCCGGCCGTGGACGAAGTCGTCATTGAAGGCACCGTATGAAGCATCTGCTCTCCACCCTGGACCTCTCCTACCAGGACGCTATCTCCATCCTGGACACAGCGGAGGCCATGTCCGCGGTAGGGGAGCGTGAAGTCAAAAAGCTTCCGGCCCTGCGCGGACGGACAGTGGTGAACCTCTTCTTCGAAGACTCCACCCGGACCCGTATCTCGTTCGAGGCCGCAGCGAAACGGCTGTCAGCCGACGTCATCAACTTCTCCGCCAAAGGCTCCTCGGTGTCCAAGGGCGAGTCGCTGAAGGACACGGCACAGACGCTGGCCGCGATCGGGGCGGACGCCGTCGTGATCCGCCACGGCGCCTCCGGCGCTCCGGCGCGGCTGGCCGGCTCCGGCTGGATCGATGCCGCAGTGCTGAACGCCGGAGACGGGACGCATGAGCACCCGACCCAGGCACTGCTGGACGCTTTCACCATGCGCCGGCACTGGGCGAGGCTGCACGGCACCGGCTCGCAGGGAACGGACCTCTCCGGCATGCACGTGGCGATCGTAGGGGACATCCTGCACTCCCGGGTGGCCCGGTCCGATCTCTGGCTGCTGAAGACCCTCGGCGCGGACGTCACCCTGGTGGCGCCACCCACCCTTCTGCCCTTCGGCGTCGAATCCTGGCCCTGCACGGTCAGCTACTCCTTGGACGAGACGCTGGAAACGCGGCCCGATGCCGTCATGATGCTCCGTGTCCAGGCGGAACGGATGCATTCGGCCTTCTTCCCGACGGTCCGGGAGTACTCCCGCCGCTGGGGTTTCGACGACGTCCGCCTGGACCGGCTGGATGCCCTGGGATTGGATGACACGATCCTGCTGCACCCCGGCCCCATGAACCGCGGACTGGAAATCTCTTCCCGCGCCGCCGATTCCCGCCGTTCCACAGTGCTGGAACAGGTCAGCAACGGCGTCTCCGTCCGCATGGCCGCCCTTTATCTCCTGCTCTCCGGCGAGGGCACCTCACAGCGCACACCACAGGAAGCTTCCGCACAGTGACTACTGCAACTCCCGCACCCTCCGTAAACCCCGTCCAATCGGCATCCGGTTACCTTCTCCGCGGCGCCTCGCTGCTGGGCGCCGAGCGTGCCGACCTCATCATCCGCGACGGCGTCATTGCAGCCGTGGGCCAGGACCTCCAAACGCCCGAAGGCGCTCTGGTGATCGAGGCCGACGGCCTCGTCGCGCTGCCCGGCATGGTGGATCTGCACACGCACCTGCGCGAACCCGGCCGCGAAGACGCGGAAACCGTGGAAACCGGTACCCGCGCCGCCGCCTTGGGCGGGTTCACCGCCGTCCATGCCATGGCCAACTCCAACCCGGTGGCTGATACGGCCGGCGTGGTAGAGCAGGTCTACAGCCTGGGCCTGAAGTCCGGCTGGGTGGACGTACGCCCCGTTGGTGCAGTGACCGTGGGCCTGAAGGGCGAACGCCTGGCCGAGCTCGGTGCCATGGCCGACTCCCGCGCCCGCGTCCGCGTCTTCTCCGACGACGGCATGTGCGTCCACGATCCGGTGCTGATGCGCCGCGCGCTGGAGTATGTGAAGGCATTCGACGGCGTCGTCGCCCAGCATGCCCAGGAACCCCGGATGACTGACGGTGCCCAGATGCATGAAGGTGAGGTCAGCGCCATCCTCGGGCTGCCCGGCTGGCCGGCTGTCGCCGAGGAATCCATCATCGCCCGTGATGTTTTGCTGGCCCAGCACACCGGCTCACGCCTGCATGTCTGCCATGTCTCCACCGCCGGCTCCGTGGAAATCATCCGCTGGGCCAAGGAACGCGGCATCAGTGTCACCGCCGAAGTCACGCCGCACCACCTGCTGCTGACCGACGAGTCCGTGCGTACCTATGACCCGGTGTACAAGGTGAATCCGCCGCTGCGCACCGAATCGGACGTCCAGGCGCTGCGCCGCGGTCTTGCCGACGGAACGATCGACATCGTCGGCACCGACCATGCCCCGCACCCCAGCGAGCACAAGGAGTGCGAATGGGCCCAGGCAGCCATGGGCATGACCGGGCTGGAAACCGCGCTCTCGGTGGTCCAGGCCACCATGATCGACACGGGAATGATGACGTGGGCGGACTTTGCCCGCGTGACATCGGCCACTCCGGCGGAGATCGGCCGGGTGTCGACCCAGGGCAGGCCGCTGAAAACGGGGGAACCGGCCAACGTCATATTGGTTGACCCGTCTGCGCGGCGCGTGGTGGACCCGCATAAGATGGCAACCATGGGCAAAAACAGTCCTTACGCCGGCCTGGAACTGCCCGGAGCGGTTCGTGCGGCTTTCTTTGCCGGACACCCCACCGTCCTGGACGGCGCCCTGAACGCACCGCGCCCTGCACCCGCTGAGGAGACGCCGTGGATTGGCTGATATTTCTTATCTGCGTCGTCATCGGCGCGGCCGTTATCCTGTCGCTTTTTGCGCTGGGCTGGCGCGGCCGCCGGCAGCGGCAGGCGGATATTCCGCGGCCCCGCCCGCTGCCTGAGGGCCTGGACCTTCCGCGGTTCGAGGCAGACGGCCAGTACGTGGCCACCACCACCGCCGGAGACTGGCTGGACCGGGTAGCGGTCTTCGGTCTTGGCGTGAAGTCGGTCGCGACCGCTGCCGTGTTCGACGAGGGACTGCTTTTCGCCCGCAAGGGAGCACCGGACGTCTGGATTCCGCGGGCCGACCTGCGCGATGTACGCCTGGAGCGCGGCATGGCCGGCAAGTTCGTGGAGAAGGAAGGCCTGGTCCTGATGACCTGGCAGCTCGGACCAAAACGGGTCGACACCGGGTTCCGTACCCGGGCGGCCGACCACAAGACACCACTGGTTTCGGCGATCAAGGCGCTGCTGCCGGAATCTGCAACATCTAGCGAGGAACAACTGTGACAGTGAACCAAACGCCCGCCCCGAGTACAGCTGTCCTCATGCTGGAGGACGGCCGGACCTTCCGCGGCCGCAGCTACGGCGCCACCGGGACTGCCCTGGGAGAAGCCGTCTTCGCCACCGGCATGACCGGGTACCAGGAAACCATCACGGATCCTTCCTACGCCCGCCAGCTGGTGGTACAGACCGCTCCGCACATCGGCAACACCGGGGTGAACAGCGACGACGCGGAATCCCGCCGCATCTGGGTGGCGGGCTACATCGTCCGCGACGCCGCCCGCAAGCCCTCGAACTGGCGCTCTGAGCGCACGCTGGATGAAGACCTTGCCGCCCAGGGCGTCGTCGGAATCTCCGGAGTCGACACCCGGGCCATCACCCGCCACCTGCGCGAACGCGGCGCCATGAAGGCGGGCATCTTCTCCGGCGAAGCAGCACAGCGCACCGACGCCGAGCTGCTGGCCGAAGTCCGCGCCCAGGAGTCCATGGCCGGCTCGCGGCTTGCCGAGGAAGTGAGCATCGAGGCGACCTACGTCGTCGAGCCCTCCGCCCACGGCTGGGAAGGCGAGCCGCTCTTCACCGTGGCTGCCCTGGACCTTGGCATCAAGTCCATGACGCCGGTCCGCTTCGCGGAGCGCGGCGTGCGCGTGCACGTGCTGCCTGCCTCCGCCACGCTCGAAGACGTCCTGGCCCTGGACCCGGACGGCGTCTTTATGTCCAACGGCCCCGGCGACCCCGCCACGGCCGACAACCAGGTGAAGCTGCTGCGGGACGTGCTGGACACCGGGGTGCCGTTCTTCGGCATCTGCTTCGGCAACCAGATCCTGGGCCGCGCCCTGGGCTTCGGCACCTACAAGCTGCCCTACGGCCACCGCGGCATCAACCAGCCCGTCCTGGACCGCCGCACCGGCAAGGTGGAAATCACCTCCCAGAACCACGGCTTCGCCGTCGACGCCCCGCTCGACGGCCCGGTCACCGCGCCCGAAGCCCGCTTCGGCAAGGTTGAAGTGAGCCACATCAGCCTCAACGACAACGTGGTGGAAGGCCTCGCCTGCCTGGACATCCCGGCATTTTCCGTCCAGTACCACCCCGAAGCCGCCGCCGGCCCGCACGACTCCGCCTACCTCTTCGACCGCTTCGTCGACCTGATGGCCTCCAGCAAGAACAAGGAATCCCGCTAATGCCCCGCAGAACCGATCTCAAGTCCGTCCTGGTGATCGGCTCCGGCCCGATCGTCATTGGCCAGGCCGCCGAATTCGACTACTCCGGCACGCAGGCACTGCGCGTGCTGAAGGAGGAAGGCCTGCGGGTCATCCTGGTCAACTCCAACCCGGCAACGATCATGACCGACCCGGAGTTCGCCGACGCGACGTACGTCGAGCCGATCACCCCCGAGGTGGTCGAGAAGATCATCGCGAAGGAACGCCCCGACGCCGTCCTGCCCACCCTCGGCGGACAGACGGCACTGAACACGGCGATCGCCCTGGACAAGAACGGCGTGCTGGAGAAGTACAACGTCGAACTCATCGGCGCCAACATCGAAGCCATTGAGCTCGGTGAAGACCGCGAGAAGTTCAAGGGCGTCGTCGAGCGCTGCGGCGCCGAATCCGCGAAGTCGATCATCGTGCACAGCATGGATGAGGCCTTCGCCGCTGCCGAGGAACTCGGCTACCCGATGGTGGTCCGCCCCTCCTTCACCATGGGCGGGCTGGGCTCCGGCCTGGCCTACAACGCCGAAGACCTGCGCCGCATCGCCGGCGCCGGTATCCAGTACAGCCCCACCTCCGAGGTGCTGCTCGAAGAGAGCATCCTCGGCTGGAAGGAATACGAACTGGAAATGATGCGGGACAAGAACGACAACGTGGTTGTTGTCTGTTCCATCGAGAACTTCGACCCCGTAGGCGTCCACACCGGCGACTCCATCACCGTGGCCCCGGCCATGACCCTCACCGACCGCGAGTACCAGAAGCTGCGCAACATCGCGATCGCCGTCATCCGTGAGGTTGGCGTCGACACCGGCGGCTGCAACATCCAGTTCGCCATCGAGCCGGACACCGGCCGCGTCGTCGTCATTGAAATGAACCCGCGCGTCTCCCGCTCCTCCGCCCTGGCTTCCAAAGCCACCGGGTTCGCGATCGCGAAGATCGCCACCAAGCTCTCCCTGGGCTACACCCTGGACGAAATTCCGAACGACATCACCAAGAAGACGCCCGCTTCCTTCGAACCGACGCTGGATTACGTCGTCGTGAAGGTTCCCCGCTTCGCGTTCGAGAAGTTCCCGGCAGCCGATCCCACGCTGACCACCACCATGAAGTCCGTCGGCGAAGCCATGGCGATTGGCCGCAACTTCACCGAGGCGCTGCAGAAGGCGCTGCGCTCCCTGGAGCAGAAGGGTTCCCAGCTCAGCTTCGACCCGGTGGACCCTGCCGCGGTGCCGGGACTGATCGAAGCTGCCAAGCGTCCCACCACGGACCGGCTGGCACAGGTTCAGCAGGCACTGCTGGGCGGTGCCACTGCCGAGCAGCTTTATGAGGCCACCGGCATCGACCCCTGGTACCTGGACCAGCTTGAGCTGATCAACGAGGTTGCCGAAGAGATCCGCGGCGCCGCCCAGATCACCGAGGACGTCCTGCGCCTGGCCAAGCGCCACGGCTTCTCCGACGAGCAGATCGGCAAGCTCACCAACCAGTCCGAGGCTGTGGTCCGCGGCGTGCGGCACGTCCTGGGCATCCGCCCGGTCTACAAGACGGTGGACACCTGCGCCGCTGAATTCGCCGCGTACACCCCGTACCACTACTCCTCCTACGACGAGGAGGATGAGGTTGCGCAGCACGCCAAGCCGTCCGTGATCATCCTCGGCTCCGGCCCGAACCGCATTGGCCAGGGCATCGAGTTCGACTACTCCTGCGTCCACGCCACCATGGCGCTGCGCGAAGCCGGACACGAGACCGTGATGATCAACTGCAACCCGGAGACCGTGTCCACGGACTACGACATCTCCGACCGCCTGTACTTCGAGCCGCTCACGCTCGAAGACGTGCTGGAGGTCATCCACGCCGAGCAGCGCACCGGCGGCGTCCTGGGCGTCTTCGTGCAGCTCGGCGGGCAGACCCCGCTGAAGCTGGCCCAGTCACTGGCCGACGCCGGCATCCCGATCCTGGGCACCTCGCCCGAGGCGATCGACCTGGCTGAGCACCGCGGTGCCTTCCAGCGCGTGCTGGACGAAGGCGGTCTGATTGCCCCGAAGAACGGCACCGCCGTCTCCTTCGAGGACGCCAAGAAGATCGCTGACGAGATTGGCTACCCTGTCCTGGTCCGTCCGTCCTACGTACTGGGCGGCCGCGGCATGGAAATCGTCTACGACGAGGCCAACCTCTCCCGGTACATCGCCAACGCCACGGAAATCACTCCGGATCATCCCGTCCTGGTGGACCGCTTCCTGGAAGACGCCATCGAGATCGACGTCGATGCGCTCTTCGACGGCACCGACCTGTACGTGGGCGGCATCATGGAGCACATCGAGGAAGCGGGCATCCACTCCGGCGACTCCGCGTGCGTGCTGCCTCCCATCACGCTCGGCACGGACGTGGTGGGCCGCGTGGTTGACGCCACCCGCGCCATTGCGTCCGGCGTCGGGGTCCGCGGCCTGATCAACATCCAGTTCGCGCTGGCCTCGGATGTGCTCTACGTGATCGAAGCCAACCCGCGTGCTTCCCGTACCGTCCCGTTCGTCTCCAAGGCCACCGGCGTCCAGCTGGCAAAGGCCGCAGCCCTGATCGGCATGGGTACTACCATTGCCGAACTCCGTGCCGCCGGAAAACTCAAGGCAACCGGCGACGGATCCGCCCTGCCGCTGGACGCCCCGGTGGCCGTGAAGGAAGCGGTTCTGCCCTTCAGCCGCTTCCGCACTCCCGAAGGCACCGTGGTTGACTCACTGCTCGGTCCGGAGATGCGTTCCACCGGTGAAGTGATGGGCATCGACAAGTACTTCGATACGGCGTTCGCCAAGTCCCAGGCAGCAGCAAACTCGGCGCTGCCCACGGCCGGGAAGATCTTCGTCTCCGTCGCCAACCGCGACAAGCGCTCGATCATCATGCCCGTGAAGCTCATGAGCGACCTGGGCTTCGAGATCCTCTCCACCGGCGGCACGGCAGATGTCCTGCGCCGCAACGGCATCCAGGCCACCACCGTCCGCAAGGTCGGCGAGGGCACGGGACCCGACGGGGAAGGCACTGTGGTGGACCTGATCACCGCCGGTGACATCAACATGGTGATCAACACGCCCTCCGGCGGCCAGGCCCGCGGCGACGGCTACGAGATCCGCGCCGCCGCGACGTCGATCGGCTGCCCGGTCATCACGACGGTGTCCGAGTTCACGGCCGCCGTGCAGGCCATCGAAGCGATGCGCTCCTACGAGTGGGATGTCTGCTCGCTCCAGGAATACGCCGCCAAGCTCCAGGCCTCCACCGTTGCCTGAGGATCAGTCCGGTAATGCTGCCCCCCCGGGGCCCCCCCGGGGGGGGGGGCCGCGGGG
>NZ_JAXIOO010000054.1:0-18139 GCF_049311065.1 Arthrobacter sp. 7Tela_A1
GGGGGGGCGGGCCCGCCGGGCCGGGGGGGCCGGGCCGGGCCTCCGCTGCAGTGGCGCGGTCTTATTCTTCGGTGTAACCGTCCGCAATCTCCATGACCTCGTCCAGGATGGCCAGGCCGGTCCGAGCGTCCTCGTCCGTGATGTTCAGCGGCGGAACGACGTGGAAGCGGTTGAAGTTGGCGAAGGGCAGCAGCCCGCGTTCCTTGCTGGCACCAATCAGCGCGTTCATGGCCGGGCTGGAGCCTCCATAGGGTGCCAGCGGTTCGCGGGTTTCACGGTTCTTGACGAATTCGATCGCCCAGAAGGCTCCCGTGCCGCGGACCTCGCCGATGCTGGGGTGCTTCTCCGCGAGGGCCGCAAGCCCGGGACCAAAGACGTCTGTTCCCAGCCGTGAGGCGTTTTCGACCATGCCCTCGTCGCGCATGGCGTTGATCGTCGCAACGGCTGCGGCACAGGCCAGCGGATGGCCGGAGTACGTGAGTCCGCCGGGATACGGCGCATCCGCGAAAGTTGCTGCGATCTCGTCGGAAATCGCCACGCCTCCCAGCGGAACGTAGCCGGAGTTGATCCCCTTGGCGAAGGTCAGCAGGTCCGGCTCCACGCCCTCGGCATGTTCAACCGCGAACCACTTGCCGGAGCGCCCGAAACCGGCCATCACTTCATCGGCGATGAACATGATGCCGTACTTGCGGGTCAGTTCACGGACACCGGCCAGGTAGGCCGGCGGCGGAACCATGATGCCTGCCGTGCCGGGAATGGATTCCAGGACCAGCGCGGCGAACGCACCGGGGCCTTCGAGCAGGATGAGCTGCTCCAGGTGGTCCAGTGCACGCTGGCATTCCTCGTCCTGGGTGGCAGCGTGGAACTGGGTGCGGTACAGGAACGGGATATGGAAGTGGACCGTGCCGGAGGTGCCGTAATCGTTGGGGATACGGCGCGGGTCACCCGTGACATTCACGGCCAGCGCGGTGCCGCCGTGGTAGGAACGGTAGCCGGAAAGGACCTTGTACCGGCCGGTGTGCAGCCGGGCCATCCGGATGGCGTGCTCAATTGCGTCGGCGCCGCCGTTCGTGAAGAAGACCGTGTCCAGGTTCCCGGGCGTCAGCTCGGAAACCAGCCTAGCGGCCTCGGACCGGGCATCGTTCACGTACTGCGGTGCGATGGTGCACAGCTTGCCGGCCTGCTCCTGGATAGCCGCAACGACCTTTGGATGCTGATGGCCAATGTTGGTGTTGACCAGCTGGGAGGAGAAGTCCAGCAGCTTGCGTCCTTCCCCGTCCCAGACATAGGAACCCTCGGCGCGGGTGACCGTCATGGGTGTGATCTGCTTCTGGGCGGACCAGGAGTGGAAGACGTGCTTGCGGTCCAGCTCGTAGGCCCGGCGTCCGGCGGCCAGTTCCTCTTCGGTGACTGCCGGTTCGGTAGTGGTGCTCATAGCGATGCTCCTTCGTTCCTAGGCGTTCTGCGGGAAGCCGAGGTTCAGGCCGCCGTGGCTCGGGTCCAGCCAGCGGGTGGTGACTACCTTGCCCCGGGTGAAGAAGTGCACGCCTTCGGTGCCGTGGGCGTGGGAGTCGCCGAAGAGGGAGTTCTTCC
This sequence comes from Arthrobacter sp. 7Tela_A1, assembly GCF_049311065.1. Classification (NCBI taxonomy): domain Bacteria; kingdom Bacillati; phylum Actinomycetota; class Actinomycetes; order Micrococcales; family Micrococcaceae; genus Arthrobacter; species Arthrobacter sp. 7Tela_A1. Next base: position 1,594 of record NZ_JAXIOO010000054.1, read on the forward strand.
AACCGCCGAAGGAGTAGTAGGCCATGGGGACGGGGATCGGCACGTTGATGCCGACCATGCCGACCTCAACCTCATTCTCGAAGCGGCGGGCGGCGCCGCCGTCGTTGGTGAAGATTGCCGTGCCGTTGCCGTACTGGTTTGAGTTGATCAGGGCCAGGGCTTCGTCGTAGCTCTTCACGCGGACCACGGAAAGCACGGGGCCGAAGATCTCGTCGGTGTAGATGGACATGTCAGGGGTGACGTTGTCGAAGAGGGTCGGGCCCAGGAAGAAGCCTTCGCCGTCGGAGTCTGCTTCGACCTTGCGGCCGTCCAGGACCACGGTCGCTCCGGCGGCTTCGCCGGCGTCGATGTAGCCTGCCACCTTGTCGCGGTGGGCGGACGTGACCAGCGGGCCCATGTCCGTGCCGCGCAGGCCGTCACCAATGCGCAGGGTGCGGGTGCGCTCGGCGATCTTGGCGACAAGTTCATCGGCAATGGGTTCGACGGCGACCAGGGCGGAGATGGCCATGCAGCGCTCGCCGGCGGAACCGAAGCCGGCGTTGACAGCTGCGTCGGCGGCCAGGTCGAGGTCGGCGTCGGGCAGGACGATCATGTGGTTCTTGGCGCCGCCGAGGGCCTGGACACGCTTGCCGCTGGCGGTGCCTTCACGGTAGACGTACTGGGCGATCGGAGTGGAGCCCACGAAGGACACGGACTTGATGTCCGGGTGGTGCAGCAGGGTGTCCACGGCTTCCTTGTCGCCGTGCACCACGTTGAAGACGCCGTCCGGGAGTCCGGCTTCCTTCCACAGTTCGGCGACCCAGTTGACCGCCGTCGGATCCTTTTCGCTGGGCTTGACGACGACGGTGTTGCCCGCGGCGATGGCGACCGGGAAGAACCACATGGGCACCATGGCCGGGAAGTTGAACGGGCTGATGATTGCAGCCGGTCCCACAGGCTGGCGGATGGAGTGCACGTCCACCTTGGTGGATGCGTTCTCGGTGTAGCCGCCCTTGAGCAGGTGCGGGATGCCGCAGGCGAACTCCACGACTTCCTGGCCGCGGCTGATCTCGCCGAGGGCGTCGTCAAGCACCTTGCCGTGCTCGGCGGTGATGATGGCGGCGAGCTCGGACTTGCGGGCGTTGAGCAGTTCACGGAAGGAGAAGAGGATCTGCACGCGGCGGGCCAGCGAGGTGTCGCGCCACAGCGGGAACGCCGCGGCGGCAGCGGCGACGGCGTCGTTGACGGTGTCGGCGGAGGCCAGGGCCACCTGGGAAGTGACCTTGCCCGTGGCCGGATTGGTGACATCGGCGAGGCGGGTGTCAGACGGTGCGGTAAATGCGCCGTTGATCCAGTGCTGTGTGGTCTGCACGAAGAGCTCCTTGCGTTCAAGCGGGGGTGTTGTTGCAGGTCTGCCACCATCCTGCCCAAACCCTGCACACGGGAACATTGCCAACCCGTCAGGAAATATCGGGAAATCTTTACGATTCGTAAACCGCCGGAAACGATCGCCGCCTAGACTCGCGGCATGAGCCTGACTTTGGAAGCGATCCTGGAGCTCGACGTCGTCCGGGCCGGAGCGCCGGAGGTGCTCTCCGGGCACGGCGCCCTGGATGCCGCGGTGCGCTGGGTGCACGTCGCGGAACTGCGCAGCTTGGCGGATCTGCTGGAGGGCGGGGAACTGGTGCTCACCACCGGGCTGGCGTTCGGCGATTCGCCCGGCGATGCGGGGGAGTACCTTGCGGGGCTCCAGTCCGCCGGAGCGGCCGGAGTGATCGTCGAGATTCCTGCCGGCCGTCCGGCAGACGCGGCTGCGCTGGCTGCAGCCGCCGCCCTGACCACGCTTCCGGTCATCCGGCTGCACCGAACCATCCGCTTCGTGGAAGTTACCGAAGTTGTGCACCGGCGCATCGTCGCCCGCCAGCTGGAACGGGTGGAAAAGGCCCGGGAGGTCCACGAGGTCTTCACCATGCTCAGTCTGCAGAGCGCCGGAGTACAGGAGATCGTGGACCGCGCCTCGCAGCTGCTGGGTGCTCCGGTGGTGCTGGAAGACAGCTCGCATCTGGTGGTCGCCTTCGCCGCCGCCGGGCTGCCGGCCCAGGAGCTGCTCCAGGATTGGCAGCGCCGGTCCCGGGCCGTGCACGGCTACCCGGAGACCAGGGTTGCCGGGGACGGGCTCTGGCTGCAGACGCCGGTGGGCCTGGGAAGCACGCAGTGGGGCAGGCTGGTGCTGCCGGGTGCTCCCCGCGAGCCGGGAGCGGCCGCCGAAGCGGCCATGGTCCTGGAACGCGCCGGCCAGGCGCTGTCCATCAACCGGCTGGCGGAGCGGGATCAAGCCGGTCTGGCACAGCAGGCCCAGGCCGGGCTGATCCATGAACTGCGCGGTTCCCGAACCCAGGACGACGCCGAGGCGCTGTCCCGTGCCTCGGCGCTGGGGCTGAAGCCGTCCCCGGCGTACCTGCCCCTGGTCCTGCACCTGGATTCGGGGTCGGGCAAGGACCCGATGTCCATGCAGCGCAAGGAACGGGCGCTGCTGGAAATGCTGGACGCCGTGTTGACTGCGACCCGGAACACCGCGCTCGCCGCGGCCCTGCAGACCGGCCAGGTGGCAGTCCTCCTGGCGCTGCCGGCCCGGATGCTGGAGGACAGTCTGCTCGAGCGGATCTGCGGAGACCTCGCGGCGCGGACCGCGGCAGTGCCCGGGGAACTGGTGTGGACTGCCGGCGTCGGGAGGGCGCGGTCACGCCTGGCCGACGCCGCTGCCGGGCTGGATGAGGCAGCGCATGTCGCGCAGACGGCGGGCACCCTTGCCGCCGGCGCCAACCGCTATTTCCGCTCCACGGACGTACGCCTGCGCGGGCTCCTGGCGCTGCTGCGTGAGGACCCCCGGGCGGTTTCCTTTGCCGATGCTGAGCTGCGCGGCCTCGATGCGGAGGATCTTGCGCTCCTGCAGCGGTTCCTTGAATGCGGCGGAAACAAAACCGAGCTGGCCCGCAGCGGTTACCTCAGCCGGCCAACCCTCTACGCCCGGCTCGCCAAGCTCGAAGCGAGGCTGGGGGTGTCCCTGGACGATCCGGAGTCCCGGACATCACTTCACGTGGCGGTGCTGCTGCAGCAGCTGCAGTCGCTGCCTGCGGCGGGTTAGCCGGGCGGCGGGCCTCCCTGCGGACTTGATCACGGGGGCGACGGGCAGCCAGGTCTGATCCCGCTACCGCCCGGACACCACATCCGCAGCCCTGGCGATGGGCGACGTCGTGCGGCGGCCGTTGTTCTCGGCCCGGTCCGCCGCGTAGTAGGCGGCGTACATGGTCTTGACGCCGAGCCAGCGCAGGGGCTCCGGCTCCCAGTTCCGCACCTTGCGGTTGACCCAGGGCATTGTGGTGAGTTCGCTGCCCGGATCCAGGATCAGGTCCCGCAGGGTGCGGCCGGCCAGGTTGGTGGCCGCGACGCCGGTGCCGACATAGCCGCCGGCCCAGCCCAGGCCCGTCTTCGGATCGAGGCCAACGGTTGCCTTCCAGTCCCGGGGAACACCCAGTACGCCGGCCCAGGCATGGTCGATCCGGGCGCCGGCAGCAGCCGGGAACATGTCCCGCAGCAGTTTGGTGAGGGCCGTGATGGTTTCGGGCTGGGTGGCGCCGTCGGTGTCCAGGCGGGAACCGAACCGGTAGGGAACGCCGCGTCCGCCCAGGGCGATCCGTCCGTCAGCCGTGCGCTGCGCGTACATGTAGGCATGGGCCATGTCAGCGACAGTGTCCATGGAGTTCCAGCCAATCTCGTCCCAGACAGTGTCCGGCAGCGGTTCGGTGGCAATCATGGACGAGTTCATCGGCAGCCAGGCCCGGTGATGTCCGCGCAACGTGGCGGTAAACCCTTCGGTGGCCCGGAGGATGTACCTGGCCGACACTGTTCCCCGGTTGGTCATGGCGGCACCGGGCCGGATCTCCGTCACCGTGGTGCCCTCAAGGATGGGTACGCCCAGGCGTTCGACGGCGCCAGCCAGTCCGCGGACCAGCCGGGCTGGATTGATCCGGGCGCAGTGCGGGTGGTGGATGCTGCCCAGCGTCCCGGCAATCCGCAGGCGTTCGGCGGTTTCGCCGGCGTCGAGCAGTCGGGTACCTGCCTCGGGCCAGGCCGATTCCTCCGCGGCCAGGGCATGCAGCCGCCGAAGCTGGGCTTCGTTGCGGGCTACGTTCAGTTCCCCGCCCTTCACGATGGACGCGTCGATGCCCTCGGCCGCGGCGGCGCCGATGACTTCATCCACGGTGTCGTTGAGCAGTTCCTGGAACCGCCCGACGACGGCCCTGCCATGGGATTTCACGTACTGGCCGCGTCCGCCGCTGATCGAGTTCGTCAGCCATCCGCCGTTCCGCCCGGAGGCGCCAAACCCGGCAAACCGTGATTCCAGGACCACCACCGACAGGTCGGGACGTGCCTTCTTCAGGTAGTAGGCAGTCCACAGCCCCGTGTAACCGGCGCCAACAATGACGATGTCGGCGTTGGCGTCTCCCTCAAGGCCGGGGCGGGGGTCCGGCAGGCCGGTCTCCGCGTACCAGAAGGAGACCTTGCCGTTGACCGGGGCTGTGGAGCTGTCCATATCAGAGGTGGTTCAGTCCTTCTGTGAGCACGGAGCGCAGGATTGATTCGATCTGGTCGAATTCCGGCTGGCCGATGGTCAGCGGCGGCGCGAGCTGGATGACGGGATCGCCCCGGTCATCGGCACGGCAGTACAGTCCGGCGTCGTACAGTGCCGTGGAAACGTAGCCGCGCAGCAGGCGCTCCGACTCGTCGTCGGAGAACGTCTCCTTGGTGGCCTTGTCCTTGACCAGTTCGATGCCGTAGAAGTAGCCCTCGCCGCGCACGTCGCCGACGATCGGCAGGTCCTTCAGCTTTTCCAGCGTGGCACGGAATGCCGGTGCGTTCGTCTTGACGCGGTTGTTCAGGTCCTCGGCCTCGAAGATGTCCAGGTTTGCCATGGCGACGGCGGCGGAGACCGGGTGCCCGCCGAAGGTGTAGCCGTGGTAGAACGTGGTGTCGCCCTTGGCGAACGGTTCAAACAGGCGGTCCGAGGCGATCATCGCACCCAGCGGTGCGTAGCCGCTGGTGATGCCCTTGGCGCAGGTGATGATGTCCGGCACGTAGTCGAAGTCGGTCGAGGCGAACATGGAGCCGACCCGGCCGAAGGCGCAGATGGTTTCGTCCGAAACCAGCAGGACGTCGTACTGGTCGCAGATTTCCCGCACGCGCTTGAAGTAGCCGGGGGGAGGCGGGAAGCAGCCGCCGGAGTTCTGCACCGGCTCCAGGAACACGGCGGCGACGGTGTCCGGTCCTTCGAATTCAATGGCCTCGCCGATGCGGTCCGCGGCCCAGCGGCCGAAGGCCTCCGGATCCTCCAGCCCTGCGGGAGCGCGGTACTGATTGGTGTTCGGCACCCGGAAGGCACCGGGAACGAGAGGCTCAAAGGCTGACTTCATGTCCGGGATACCGGTGATGGACAGGGCGCCCTGCGGAGTGCCGTGGTAGGCGACGGCACGGGAGATCACCTTGTGCTTGGTGGGCTTGCCGGTGAGCTTGAAGAACTGCTTCGCCAGTTTCCAGGCGGATTCCACGGAGTCGCCGCCGCCGGTGGTGAAGAAGACCCGGTTCAGGTCTCCGGGCGCCTGGGCTGCGAGGCGTTCGGCCAGATCGATGGCCGGAGGATGGGCGTAGGACCAGAGCGGCATGAAGCTCAGCTCGCGGGACTGCCGTGCGGCAGCCTCCGCCAGTTCTTCGCGGCCGTGGCCCACCTGGACGGTGAAGAGCCCGGCCAGGCCGTCAATGAGTTCGTGGCCGCGGTCGTCATAGATGTGGTGACCCTTGCCGCGCGTAATAATCGGAACATTTCCGCCGGAGACCGGTCCGGAATGGCGGGCCATGTGCATCCACAGGTGGTCGCGTGCCGCCTGCTGGCGGTCCGTTCCCCGCGGGGTCGTGGAGGAAGAGTGAACAGTTGTTTCGGTCATCTGGTGCCCCAGTTGTAGGCCTGCTTGCGCAGGGAGAGGTACATAAAGGTTTCGGTGCTTGTAACGCCCGGAATGCTGCGGAACCTGTTGACGAGCAGCAGGAGGTCCTGGTCGTTTTCGCACACCACTTCGGCCAGCAGATCGAATGAGCCGGCAGTGACGACGCAGTAGTCGACCTTGTCGATTGCCGCTATCCGGTCTGCCACGGCCAGGACGTCGTTGTGGACCTTGATGCCCAGCATCGCCTGCCGGGGAAAGCCCAGCTGCATGGGATCGGTCACGGCCACGATCTGCATCACGCCGCTGTCCGTCAGCTTCTGGACCCGCTGCCGCACCGCAGCCTCGGACAGGCCGACGGCCTTTCCGATTGCCGCGTAGGAGCGGCGGCCGTCCTCCTGAAGCTGCTCGATGATGGCTTTGGAGGTTTCGTCGACCAAATGGTTTCCGGGTGCGGATTCCACGGCTATTTCACCTCCGGGTGCGGATTGGGAAGCTTACGGCGTGTAAGTGGTAGCCATTCAATCTTTTATTTCGTTCGAAATCAAGGGGTTTGGGAACGGAAACCGTTGACAGATTGCCGATCTTTGATTGGAAACAGTGGCGTAACAAAACTTTTACAACGAAAACCTTGTCCCTGCGGATTTCGCCATGGCAATATCGACCAAACAACACCCGTCCGCAGTTCAGTTGTGCCAGCAAGGAGTTACCAATGCAGAAGCGTCCCGCGAGCGACCCGATGCTCCGAAGTATCGTCAATGCCCAGCTTTCCCGCCGGAAGCTGCTCATGGGAGCTGGAGGCCTTTCCCTCGCCGGCATGCTGGCGGCATGCGGCACCGGCGGCACCAGCGGCGGGGCGTCGTCCAAGCCCAGTGCTGCCGCGGATCTCTCCGATTCCGAGAAGGTCGTGAACTGGGCGAACTGGACCCTGTACCTGGACTACGACGACTCAACCCGGACCTACCCCTCGCTTGACGCTTTCAGTGAGGCCACCGGAATCAAGGCCAACTACTCCGAGGATGTAGACGGCAACGACTCCTACTTTGGCAAGGTCCAGGGCCAGCTGTCCGCCGGCCAGGACATCGGCCAGGACATCGTCACGCTCACCGACTGGATGGCGGGGCGCCTGATCCGCCTTGGCTACACCCAGGAACTGGACCTCGCGAACATCCCCAATTCCAAGAACCTGCTCCCGAACTTGAAGAACGTGGACTTCGATCCGGGACGCAAGCACTCACTCACCTGGCAGTCCGGCTTCGGCGGGATCGTCTGGAACAAGGAAGCCTTCCCCAAGGGCCTGAAGTCCGTCTCCGATCTCTGGCAGCCAGAACTCAAGGGCCGTGTGGAGGTCCTGGACGAAATGCTGGACACCATGGGCCTGCTCATGATGGACAACGGCGTGGACATCACCGGGAACTGGGGCGAAGACGAGTTCGAGAACGCCCTGGACGTCCTGTCCAAGCAGATTGCCGACGGGCAGATCCGCCAGGTCAAGGGCAACTCCTACAAGGAGGACCTCATCTCCGGTGACGCTTTGGCAGTCATCGGATGGTCCGGCGACATCACCCAGCTCAACTTCGAAGAGGGCGACAAGTGGGAGTTCGCACTGCCCGAAGCCGGCGGCACGCTGTGGTCAGACAACCTGATGGTTCCTATCGGCGCCACCCACAAGGCCAACGCCGAGAAGCTGATGGATTACTACTACGACCCGGTGAATGCAGCCACCGTCGCGGCGTACGTGAACTACATCTGCCCCGTTGAGGGCGCCCGCGAGGCAATGGAAGCCATCGATCCGGACCTGGTGGAGAACCCGCTGATCTTCCCGACCGACGAGTACCTGGCGAACGCGCACGTGATCCGCACGTTGACCCCTGACGAAGAGACCGATTTCAACGACCGGTTCCAGACTGCGATCGGAAACTGATAGATGAGCACCACCGAGCTTTCCCGGAATCCCGGAACCGCGGCCGAGGGGTCCGGTGCGGACCTTGTCCTGTCCGGTATCACCAAACGCTTCACCGAATTCACCGCCGTGGACAACCTTGACCTCGTGATCCCCTCGGGGTCCTTCTTCGCCCTTCTTGGCCCGTCAGGCTGCGGGAAGACGACGACGTTGCGGATGGTCGCCGGTCTGGAACAGCCTACTGCCGGCAGCATCAGTATCGGCGGCAAGGACATCACCGGCACCAGCCCGTACCAGCGTCCGGTCAACACGGTGTTCCAGAACTACGCACTCTTTCCGCATATGAGCGTTCTGGACAACGTGGCGTTCGGACTCAAGCGCCGGAAGATCCGCGATGCTGAGGCGCAGGCCAAGGCAGCGCTGGAACTGGTTGAACTGGACCATCTGGGAGCCCGCCGTCCGGCACAGCTGTCCGGCGGCCAGCAGCAGCGCGTGGCCCTGGCCCGCGCCGTCGTGAACCGTCCCGCCGTGCTGCTCCTGGATGAACCGCTGGGTGCCCTGGACATGAAGCTCCGCCGGCAGATGCAGGTGGAACTGAAGAAAATCCAGACCGAGGTGGGACTGACCTTCGTCCACGTCACGCACGACCAGGAAGAGGCCATGACCATGGCTGACACCGTGGCCGTCATGAACCACGGCAAAGTGGAGCAGATGGGCCCGCCGCAGGAACTGTACGAACTTCCGCGAACCGCTTTTGTCGCGAACTTCCTGGGCAAGTCCAACCTCATGCCCGCCACGGTCACCGGTGAGGCGGGGGAGTTCCTCCGGATCAACATCGCCGGCAATGAGCTCACCATCCTCAAGGACAGGGCCGCGGACCACAGCGGCAAGATCCTGGTGGGTATCCGGCCGGAGAAGCTCAGCATGGTGGGTGAGAGTGCTGCCCCCGCGGAAGGCTCGATCCGCGGCGTCGTGCTGGATGCGTCCTTCACCGGTGCGAGCACTGAATACCTGGTCGACGCTGAGGGCATCGGCACCGTGGGCGTCTTTAGCCAGAACCACGGCGGAGCACTCTTCCACGACGGCGACAAGGTCCGCCTGGCCTGGGATCCTGCGCACGCCTTTGGCCTCAGCGGCAGCGAGGACCGGGAAGCCGGAGCCGGCGAGGACGGCCTCTAATGGCGCTCCTGACGGCGGGTAAGACAGCCGGAACAGGGGTCAGCGCAGCTGAGGAGGAAGCCAGCAAACGGCGCGGACGGATCGGTTATTTCCTGATCCTGCCGGGGTTCATTTTCCTGCTGCTTTTCTTCGCGATGCCGGTCATCTCGCTGCTGGCCACGTCGCTGTACATCAAGCCTGAAGGCGCCGACGTCGGGCAGTTCGTTCCGGCCCTTGAGTTCGGCAACTACGTGGTTGTCCTGCAGAACTACTGGCCGGCGGTGCTGCGTTCCTTTGGCTTCGCCCTGATCGCCACGATTGCGGCGCTGGTCATCGGTTATCCGATGGCTTACCTGGTGGCTGTGCGCCTGCGGGACCGCAAACTGCTCAAGGGCATCCTGCTGGTGCTCATCATCGCCCCCTTCTTCACCAGCTTCATCCTGCGTACGCAGGCCTGGAAGCAGATCCTGGCGGATGAAGGTCCTGTTGTTTCAGTCCTGCGGGCCGTGTCCCTGCTTCCCGACGACGGACGGCTCACGGCGACGGCGTTCGCCGTGGTCTGCGGCCTGACGTACAACTTCCTTCCGTTCATGACGCTGCCCATCTACGCCAACCTTGAACGGCTCGACACCCGGCTGATCGAGGCCGGCGGGGACCTGTACGCGAACGGCTTTACGACCTTCCGCAAGATCACCTTCCCGCTCTCCCTGCCGGGTGTGATGGCCGGAACGCTGCTCACATTCATCCCCGCCACGGGCGACTACGTGAACGCGGCCCTGCTGGGCAACAACCAGAACACCACCATGATCGGCCAGGTCATCGACTCGCGGTTCTTCCGCGTTGTGGACTACCCGGGCGCCTCCGCCCTGTCCTTCCTGCTGATGCTTGCCATCCTGTTCCTGGTGATCCTGTATGTCCGGCGTTTTGGCACCAAAGAACTGATGTAAGGAACCACATATGAAACAGAAAATAGGCCGCTGGTTTGTGCCGGTGTTCGGAGGACTGGCCTTCCTTTTCCTCCTGGTTCCGATCTTCTACGTCTTCGCTTTCTCCTTCAACGACGCCGGACGGACCAATCTGAGCTGGCGCGGCTTCACGCTGGACAACTGGAAGAACCCCTGCGGTGCTCCAGGCGTCTGTGAGGCGCTGGGCAACAGCCTGCAGGTGGGCCTGGCAGCCACCCTGATCTCCACCGCGCTCGGCACGGCCATCGCGATTGGGCTGGTCCGGTACCGCTTCAAGTTCAACGCGACGGCGAACATGCTCATCTTCCTTCCTCTGGCTACGCCGGAGGTTGTGCTGGGGGCTTCGCTGCTCTCCCAGTTCCTGAACCTCGGCTCTGAGCTGGGGATGGGGACCGTCATCATTGCCCACTCCATCTTCTGCATCTCCTTCGTGGTGGTGACGGTCAAGGCCCGTGTCGCGAGCCTGGACCCGAAGCTGGAGGAAGCGGCCGGGGACCTGTACGCGTCGCCGATCCAGGCGTTCTGGCGGGTCACGTTCCCGCTGCTGCTGCCGGGTATCGTGGCGGCAGCACTGCTGGCCTTCGCGATGAGCTTCGATGACTTCATCATCACCAACTTCAATTCCGGCAACCTGGATACCTTCCCCAAGTTCATCTACGTTGCGGCAACCCGAGGGATCCCGGCCCAGGCCAACGTCATCGGTTCGGCGATGTTCATCGTTGCCCTGCTGGTCGTCATCGGCGGTCAGGTCCTGTCCCACCGCCGGGCCAAGATGCTCGCAGCCCGGTAATCAAGGTCCTTACGCCAGGAGGGGGCCCCCCCCCCCCCGGTGTTTCCGGCCGCTAGGCGCTCACGCCACGCTCTTCGGGCAGGACCGCATCCTCCAGGGCGCGTTGCCGGCGGCGCATCCAGAAGGACAGACCGAAGATCACGATGAGCGAGACGTAGATCGCAGCTGCGATGGGGGACTGGACCAAGGCCAGGGGGTCGCCCTGGGAGATGGCCAGCGACCGGCGCAGCTGGTTTTCGAAGATCGGACCCAGGATCAGCCCCACCACCAGCGGCGCGATCGGGTAGCCGTAGCGGCGCATGAAGAACCCCAGCACGCCGATCACCAAAAGCATCACGACATCCGCACTGGTGAAATTGACCGAGTAGGCACCGAGCGCCGCAAACACCAGGATGCCCGCATAAAGGTACGGCCGCGGAATCTGGAGGATCTTCACCCACATTCCCACCAGCGGCAGGTTCAAGACCAGCAGCATCAGGTTGCCCACGTACAGGCTGGCAATGAGTGCCCACACCAGCGCACTCTCGTTCTCGAACAGCAACGGCCCGGGCTGGATCTGGTACCGCTGGAAGGCCACCAGCATCATGGCAGCTGTCGCAGTGGTGGGGATGCCCAGGGTCAGCAGCGGCACCAGGACCCCGGCGGCCGCTGCATTGTTCGCCGCCTCCGGCCCGGCAACTCCCTCAATGGCACCCCTTCCGAACTGTGCCTTGCGCTTGCCCTTGGCGAGCTTGCGCTCCGAGGCGTAGGAAAGGAAGGTGGCGACGTCAGCTCCGCCTGCCGGAATCGTCCCTACCGGGAAGCCGATTGCCGTTCCCCTGAGCCAGGGCTTCCAGGAACGGCTCCAGTCTTCGCGCCGCATCCAGGTGTTCCATCGTCCCGTCACGGGAATGACTTCCACCGCCCCGTGCCGCAGGCGCGAGGCAACGTAGAAGGCTTCACCGACCGCGAAGAGTCCCACGGCCACAAGCACCACGTCGACGCCGTCCGCGAGGAACGCGCTGCCAAAGGTATAGCGCTGCTGGGCCGTCAGCTGGTCCACCCCGACGACGGCGACAAAGAGTCCGATGCCCAGCGAAGCCAGTCCCCGCAGCACGGACGCGCCCAGAAGCGCGCCGACCGTGAGGAAGGCGACGACCATCAGGGCTACGTACTCCACCGGGCCGATTCGCACCGCAAACTCGGCAATGTAGGGGGCAACAAAGGTCAGCGCGATGGTCGCCAGCGTGCCGGCGATGAAAGAGCCTATGGCCGCTGTTGCCAGGGCAGCGGCTCCGCGGCCGGCCTTGGCCATTTTGTTGCCCTCAAGGGCTGTGACAATGGACGCCGATTCACCGGGAGTGTTCAGCAGGATGGACGTCGTGGATCCGCCGTACATGCCGCCGTAGTAAATACCGGCAAACACGATGATGGCGGCAGTGGGATCCAGCGAGTACGTGATGGGCATCAGCAGGGCCACTGTCATGGCCGGCCCGATGCCCGGCAGCACGCCGACCGCCGTGCCGATCAGCACGCCTCCGAGTGCGTACAGCAGATAGACGGGCTGGGCCGCTACCGCGAACCCCTCCAGGAGGTGTACGAAGTTATCCATTGAGGAACGGCACCCCCTGCAGGATTCCTGCCGGCAGAGAAACACCGAGGAGTCCGGCAAAACCGATCTGGAGCAGCAGGGCCAGCACGACTCCTATGAGGAGGCTGCGTGCCCACGAGGCGGCACCCAGGGACCAGCTGACCCCGAAGAACAGGACAGCAGCGGCAATGGGCCAGCCCAGGGGAGTAATAAGCACGATGTGCAGTACCAGGAACCCGGCCAGCTTGGCCAGTGCAGTCCAGTCGGTCGGGACATCGGGATCAATGTCCTCGCCTTCCTCGGCGTCGCCTGTCCGTCCGCGCAGCACCTGGAAGATCAAGGCAGCGCCCACGAGGACAAGGAGACCTGAAACGAGGTAAGGGAAAGCCCGGGGGCCGATGTCGCTGGCTGACGGCGGCGTCTGAATGCCCGCCCCGGCCAGGAAACCAGTGACCCCGAGGCTGAGCACGGCTGCCGCGAAGAGCAGTTCTCCCACGCGCCCGGAGAAAGCCGTCCGGCTCGCTCCGGGCGCTGTCGGCTGAGCAGTCATGGGATTAGAGCAGCCCGATGTCGGTCAGCGTGGTCTTGACCGTGGCGATGTCCTCGGTGAGGAACTGCTGGAAGTCTTCTCCCGTGAGGAAAGCGTCGGTCCAGTTGTTTTCCTCGAGGGTGGCCGTCCAGGCCTCGGTGCCGTGAAGGTCCGTGACCAGCTGGGTCAGGGCTTCGGCCTGTGCTTCGTCGATGGACCCGGGCGCGACGACGCCGCGCCAGTTGGTGAGAATAACGTCCACGCCCTGTTCGCTCAGCGGTTTGACATCGGGGAGCTGGGCAGCGGCTTCCTCGCCGGAAACGGCCAGGGCGCGCAGTTTGCCTGCCTTGACCTGCTCGGCGTATTCACCAACACCGGAAATGCCGGCGTTGACCTTGTTGCCCAGGAGGGCTGCGAGGGATTCACCGCCACCGGAATAGGGGATGTAGTTCAGGTTCCCCGGGTCAATGTCTGCCGCCTTCAGCATGGAACCTGCGAGGATATGGTCCGCTCCGCCGGCGGAGCCGCCGGTGATGGAAACGCCCTGTCCGTCCTCACGGATAGCTTCCAGGAGGTCATCGATGGTCTGAAACTCCGATTCCGCCGGCACAACGACAACGAGCTGCTCTTCCGTGAGCCGGGCGATTGGTGTGGTGTCCTCGATCCGGTTGGCGGCGTTGTTCGTCTCGACGGCACCGACCATGACGTAGCCCATGACCATGAGGGTGTTGGCGTTCTTCTCCGTTGCGAGTTTGGCGAGGCCGTTGGTGCCTCCCGCTCCGCCGATGTTCTGAACGGACGCGTTGCCGACAAGATCGTTTTCCTGCAGGTCGGACTGGATGGCGCGGCCTGTCTGGTCCCAGCCGCCGCCCGGATCGGCCGGGACGATGATGTTGAGGCGGTCGATTCCGCCGTCGGAGGCAGTGCCGCCGGAGGCTCCGCAGGCTCCAAGGACCAGGACGGCGCCGGCAGCAGCGGCAGCCAGCGCTGAACGGCGCGTCATTGCGCGGTTGAGCAACATGAGGGTTTCCTTTCTCGGGCGTGATGCGGATCACCACGCGTGCCATCCCAGCGTAGGAACACTCCGGTGAGGGGAGAAGCATGCGGTCATAGCGGAGGTATTGGTCTTTATGGTCACCGGGGGACACGTCCGCGGAATCCGGGGCCGTCCCGGGAGCGTGCGAAGATGTGCCCATGCTTGGATCGATGTCGCTCAGGTCACAGTTGTTCCTGCTGCAGCTGTTGATTGTGCTCGTCGTCGTCCTGATGGCCGGTTCCGTGGCAGTCCGCATGCAGGCCGACCAGATCCGGGACGCGTACGAGGCCCGGATGGTCGGCGTGGCCAAGTCAGTCGCGCAGCTTCCTTCTGTCATCCAGGCGTTTGGTGAGGAGAATCCCAGCGCCGAGATCCAGCCCATTGCCGACCTCATTACCCAGGCCACTGGCGTGACGTACGTAGTGGTGACCGACCACACAGGAATCCGCTATTCGCACCCGAACCAGGATCTGATTGGGAGCAAGGTCTCGACCGATCCTTCCGTCCCGCTCGCCGGCGATGTCTACGTGGGGACGCAAACCGGAACCCTGGGCACGTCGTGGCGGGTCAAGGTTCCGGTGTTTTCCGAGGACGCAAGGGTTATCGGCACGGCATCAGTGGGAATCCTGGAATCTGAGCTGCAGGCGGAGCTCCAGGAAGACATGCCGGTGCTGATTGCATGGCTGATCGCCGCAGCCGTGCTCGGTTTCGCCGGCGCCAGCTGGCTCTCCGGGCTGGTCTGGAAACGGATCTACCGGTTGGAACCGGAGGAGATCGCCCAGCTTCTCAAGACCCGTGACGCCATGCTCCACGCCATTGGGGAAGGGATGGTCGCCGTGGATGAGCGGGGCAACGTTGCACTCGTCAATGATGAGGCCCGCCGCCTGCTGGAGCTGCCGGCGACGGCGGAAGGCCGGCCGGCGGCCGAGGTCCTGCCCGCGAACCTCGTGGCTATGCTGCGCTCCGCCGGTGCGACCGATGAAACCGTGCTGGCCGGTGAGAGGGTGTTGCTGGCCCGCGCCGCAGGGGCAATGGTCGACGGACGCAGGACCGGCGGCGTGCTGATTCTCCGCGACCGAACGGAGTTGCATCAGCTGCTGCAGGATCTGGATGGGGAGCGGGACGCAACCTCTGCCCTTCGTGCCCAGGCCCACGAATTCGCGAACCGTATGCACGTGATTTCCGGGCTGCTGGAACTCGGACATACCGGGCAGGCCGTCGACTTCATCGCGCGGTCCGGGCACGGCGGTTCGCTGCTCTCCGCCACGACCACAGAGGGCATCACCGATCCGGACAGCGCCGCCCTCCTGATGGCCAAGGGCAGCCTGTGCGAAGAAAAGGGAATTGAACTGGTCCTGGAACCCGGCCCGGACCTGGTCCCGGATGGAACCACGGACTGTGTGACCGTGTTGGGCAACTTGATGGACAACGCCATGGACGCCGTGGGAGCCGGAGGAAGTATCCGTGTCTCGCTGAACAGGGAATCCGGCCGGCAGCAGATCACTGTTGCCGATGACGGACCCGGCATCCCGGCCGGCAGCCGCGAACTTGTGCTGCGGGAAGGCTATTCAACCAAGGACCCCGGCGGCCCCGGGACGCGGGGCTTCGGGCTGGCATTGGTCTCACGGATCGCCTGCCGCCGCGGCGGCAGCGTGCTCATCACGGACTCTCCGGAGGGAGGGGCCCAAATCACCGTCGATTTGGGCCCTGGACAAGCGGAAAACGGCAGCGCGGACAGTGTCCGGGAGACAGGTATGGAGAGAAGATGAGCACGATGCCCGAACCAGTGAAGACCCGCCTGGTGCGCACCCTGGTGGTCGACGACGACAGGGAAGTCGCGGGACTGCACAGCGGATTCCTGCTCGCACATGGGGGATTCGAAGTGGCAGCGACCGCGCATACCGGAGCTCAGGCGCTGGAAATGATTGCAGCGCTGGAACCGGACCTGGTGCTCCTGGACATCCACCTGCCGGACATGTCCGGCATCGAAGTCCTGCGGGCAGTACGGAACATGCCCGGCGAACCCGTGGATATCTTCGCCATCACGGCTGCCCGGGAGCTGGAAACGGTCCGTGCAGCGATGGCCGGCGGGGTGCTGCATTACCTCGTCAAGCCGTTTGGCTTCCGTGTGCTGCTGGACCGGCTGGATGCCTACGTGCAGGCACGGGCCCAGCTCGTGCGCCCGGAAGGAGCCGCGGAAGCCCTGGATCAGGCGAGCATAGACCGCCTGCTTCGACCGACTGCATCTGTTCCGTCGCCGGGGACATGGGCGGGACTGCCTAAAGGACTGTCCGAACCAACGCTCACGGCTGTCGTGCGGGAACTCGAAAAAAGCGGGGAAAGCTCGGCCTCTGCAGTTGCCGCCGGTGTGGGGCTGGCCAGGGTCAGTGCGCGCCGCTACCTCGAGTTCCTTGTGACGCGCGGGCTGGCCACAGTAACGCCTCGATACGGCGACGCCGGCCGTCCGGAGAAGTTCTACCGGTGGGTGGGAACGGAAGGATAGTTCTGTCCGCATCTCCCCGTACACCGCCCGATACCTCAGGAAAGCAGTTCCCTAAGCCGCAGTGCGTTGTGAACCGCGGCGCCCTCGCCGTCATTGTTGAAATAGGCGTAGACGTCC
>NZ_JAXIOO010000055.1:0-16329 GCF_049311065.1 Arthrobacter sp. 7Tela_A1
CGGCTTTGGAGGAGGCGGCGGTTTCGGTTCATCCGGAGGTAATTTCTAGTCCGCTTCCTTTGCGGGAGTCCTTCCTGCAGCACACAGTTTTTGACAGGCTGGCAACAGCACACCAACGCATCACTTGCACACGTGAAAGGCAGACAGATGGTAAAGCAGTCGATATTCGGACGGATCGCCACCCTGGCCAAGGCCAACATCAACGCCCTCCTGGACCAGGCCGAAGACCCCCAGAAGATGCTTGACCAAATGGTCCGCGACTACAGCAACAACATTGCCGAGGCCGAGAGCGCCGTCGCCCAGACCATCGGCAACCTGCGGATGCTGCAGGACGATTACAACGAGGACATCGAGAACGCCCGGAACTGGGGCAACAAGGCACTCGCCGCTTCCCGCAAGGCGGATGAGTTCCGCTCCGCCGGCAACACCGCCGACGCCGAGAAGTTCGACAATCTGGCGAAGGTCGCGATCCAGCGCCAGATGGCCGCCGAAAACGAAGCACGCGGCGCGCAGCCGACCATCGCCTCGCAGGAGGAGATCGTCGAGCGGCTCAAGACCGGCCTGAACCAGATGAAGGACAAGCTGCAGCAGCTGCAGTCCAAGCGCAATGAGCTGATTGCCCGTTCCCGGAACGCTGCCGCCCAGAACCAGATGCACGACGCGATCAAGAGCATCGACGTCATGGACCCCACGTCTGAGGTTGGCCGGTTCGAAGAGAAGATCCGCCGGGAAGAGGCCAAGGTCCGCGGCGCGAACGAACTTGCTGCCTCAAGCCTGGACGCCCAGTTCGAGTCCTTGGAGGACCTGGGCGAGCAGACTGAGGTCGAAGCGCGCCTGGCAGCACTGAAGGCATCCGCTTCCAACCAGTCCGCGATCGAACAGAACTAAACCCAGCAGCTGACTGCAGGCCGGTGTCCCCTGAGGGACCCGGCCTGCAGCCGTATCTGCTGACGGGACGCCGTCATTCTTGTGCCGGGTGGTCTCTGATATCGTTCACCGCCATCCGCCTGCTCCGCGCCGGGAGGACAAGCCACAGCAAGGAAAGCGCCAGGACTGCGGCGCCAGCAGCAATGAGGCCGGCAATGCCGCCGAGGACGATGTCAAAGACCAGGGCCACGGTGCCGATGAGGATCAGCCCCACCAGCAGGAGTGTCCACCGGAGCAGGATATCCGCGTTGCGGACCAGCTGGTACTTGATCCGGTGCTGGAAGAAGGACCGGTGCATCACGACCGTGGACATCAGCACAGCGGTTACCAGGACTGAGAGCACAACCAGTGCCAGGTAGAGACCGACCTGGATAGGTGAAAGTGTGGCGAACCGCTGCTGGAACGGCAGCGTCAGGAGGAACCCGGTGAGGATCTGGATGCCGGTCTGGAGCACGCGCAGCTCCTGGAGCAGGTCGCTCCAGTTGCGGTCCAGCTTCTGCAGGGCGGTTTCTCCCCGGTCCGGATCGCCTCTGGGCCCGGCACGGTAACTTCCTGCGGGCCTGCCGCGGCGGTGGGCATTCACCCCGCGAGTGTAAACGCTGCAGGTACTGAAGGACCCGGTCCCCCGAATAGTGGCTTGGTGTCTGCGAGAACAAAAAATCCCCACCCGAACCCGGATGGGGATTTTTCTCTGTGGTTGCGGGGGCAAGATTTGAACTTGCGACCTCTGGGTTATGAGCCCAGCGAGCTACCGAACTGCTCCACCCCGCGGCGTAGTTTCTAGTCTACCCGCCGCGGGATGGAGCCGCAAATCACTGGTCGCCGGAGTCTTCCGCCGCACCGTCGCCCGCGGAACCGTCGGTGGCACCGGAGTCGCCGGCGTCCATCCGTTCCTGTGCTGCAATCGCGCGCTGGATGGCCGAGTTCAGCTTGTCCTGCGCGGCACCGTAGGCTGCGAAATCGCCGCCGGCAAGTGCCTCCTGGCCCTCCTGGAGTGCTGCACCGGCGTCGGACAGTGCAGTCTGCAGTTCGGCCTGGGCAGTGGTGTCGGCCGGAGCCGTACCGGTATCCGGCG
Source organism: Arthrobacter sp. 7Tela_A1 (assembly GCF_049311065.1). Taxonomy (NCBI): domain Bacteria; kingdom Bacillati; phylum Actinomycetota; class Actinomycetes; order Micrococcales; family Micrococcaceae; genus Arthrobacter; species Arthrobacter sp. 7Tela_A1. Next base: position 2,003 of record NZ_JAXIOO010000055.1, read on the forward strand.
TGTTCCCGACGTTTTCCTCGTCGCCGGTGACAGCACCGGAGTCGCCGCCAAAGACCTGATTCAGGGCTTCGTCAAGGGTGGGAGCAAAGCCCACCTTCTCGCCGAAGTTGACCAGGACCCGCTGCAGGGTCGGGTAGGAAGAAGCGCCCGAGGACTGCACGTAGACCGGCTGCACGTAGAGCATGCCGCCGCCAACCGGCAGGCTGAGCAGGTTGCCGTTGATAACTTCCGAGGCGCCTTGGCGGAGCAGGTTCAAGGCGTTGGAAACCGTGGGGTCGGAGTTGAAGCGGTTCTGCGCCTGGCCCGGCCCCGGTACCGCGGTATCGGTGGGAAGTTCGAGCAGACGCAGCTTTCCATAGGTGTCCGCCTTTTCACCGGCATTTCCGGTACCCGCATCAGCGTCAGCCGACAGGAAGCCGTACAGCACGTTGCGCGCTTCCTGGTTCTGGTCGACGAACGGAATAAACGGCGTCGTCAATGAGAACGTCGGGCTATCCTGCCCGGGCATCTGCAGTGAGAGGTAGTACGGCGGCTGCTTGACGTCGGAGTTGGTCCGGGTCGGGTCGGACGGAACCGACCAGGCGTCGTCGTTCTGGTAGAAGGACTGGGCGTCGGTGACGTGGTAACGCCCGAGCAGCTCGCGCTGGACCTTGAACTGGTCCTCCGGGTAGCGCACGTGTGCCATGAGGTCGGCCGACATGTCGCTGTAGGGCTTGAGGGTGGACGGGAAGACGTCCTGCCAAGCCTGCAGCAGCGGATCCTCATCGTCCCAGGCGTACAACGTGACGGAACCGTCGTAGGCATCCACTGTGGCCTTGACGGCGTTGCGGATGTAGTTCACCTTGTCAGCGGGAAGCGCAGCGGCTGCACCGCCGGTCAGCGAATCAGTCGTAGCATCCGCCAGCTCCTGCTGGGTGGAGTAAGGGAAGAAACGGCTGGTCGTGTAGCCGTCCACGATCCACTTCACGCGTCCGTCAACAACGGCCGGGTAGGCGTTGCCGTCAACGGTCAGGTACGGGGCGACCTTCTCGACGCGTTCGCGGGGATCACGGTCATAGAGGATCTGGGACTCTTCGTTGACGAAGTCCGAGAGCAGCAGTTCCGTGGACTGGAACTTGATGGCGTACACCAGCTGGTTGAAGATGTTGCCGACACTCGGACCGCCCTCACCGCGGAAGGTGGTCTGGGTATCGTCTTCAGCGTTGCCGGTTTGCGGACGGTCGATTTCCACCGGGGCGGCGTCTTCCGGAGCGCCCACCACCGAGTAGTCCGGGGAGGACTCGCCGAAGTAGACGCGGGGTTCGTAGTCGCCCAGGACTCCGGTCGACGGGATGCCGGATTCCATGAAGCTGGGCTTGCCGTCCGGCTGCACGGTGGAGCCGCGGGCAGCGACCACGCCGTAGCCATGCGTATAGAGGACGTGCTCGTTGACCCAGCCGTCCGGGACGCCGTTGATGTTGAGTTCACGCACGGCGATAACCGTGTCCTGGATGTCGCCCTCCACGTCGTAGCGGTCGACGTTCAGCGTTTCGGGGAACTGGTAGTACTGGCGGAACTGCTGCAGCTGGCCGAAGGCGTCAGAAACGACGTTCGGGTCCAGGAGACGGATATTTGCGGTGGTTCCGGCGTCCTCGGCGAGGGCACCGGCGCTGGCATCGACCGTGGCGTCGTAGGGAATGACCTCGGTCTCGGAGAGCCCGTAGGCCTCGCGGGTGAGGTCGATGTTGCGCTGGATGTATTCGCTTTCAAGGGTCTGTTCCGAGGGAATGACCTGGTAGCGCTGGACGATCCACGGGTAGACGCCTCCGGCCACGATCGCCGTGATGACCAGCATTGCCGTGCCGATGATCGGCAGGCGCCAGCGGCCAATGAACGCCGAGACGACGAACAGCAGGGCAACGATGATCGAAGCCACGGCCAGGATTGCCTTGGTGGGAATCACGGCGTGGACATCCGTGTACAGCGCGCCGGTCCAGGACCCGGAGGTGCTCAGCAGCGTGTTGTACCGGTCAAGCCAGAAGTTTGCAGCCTGGAGCAGCAGGAACGACCCCGCGATGACGGCAATGTGGATACGAGCCGGGCGGCTGACGAACACGCCCTTCTCCTCCAGGCGGATTCCACCGTAGAGGTAATGCGTCAGCAGGCCGGCGATGCCGCTGATGACGACGACGGAGATCAGGAAGCCGACAATGAACCCGATGAACGGCAGCGTATTGAGATAGAAGCTGTAGTCCATGTTGAATTCGGGGTCCGTCCGGCCGAAGTCATGACGGTTCAGGAAAAGCAGCGCCTGCTGCCACATCGACATGGCCGCGGTTCCGGCGAAGCCGCCAACCACAACCGGAATGCCGATCATGAGCAGCTTGCGAACCGGCTCGAGCTGCGCCTGGTAACGGTTCAGGTTGTCCTGCAGGGAGCTGTCCGGCGCATAGATGGGCCGGGATGAATAGGCAGCGCGGATACTGAAGAAAACGCACACAGCCATCACAAGGAAAGCGGCGGCAAACAGGGCAATCCGGGTCAGGTTTTCCTTGAAGAAGACTTCGAGGAACCCGAGCTGGTTGTACCAGAGCACGTCCGCGTACACCTGGGAGAAGTACACAAACCCGATCACCAGGACAGCCACGACAATCAGGGTGGCAATCAGCGGGCTTCGCCGCCGGTGGGTTGATCTGGGGCTCGGTCGGGAGAATGGGCCATTTGGTCCGGAAGTCACAGTTTCCTCATCGTTCGGGGCGTCGGCTCACGGCACCTGGCAGAAGCTCGGTGCGGAGGGACTTCCGGCGCCTCCTTAGCGAAGCGACCCGACCCCTCTTTCCGACGGCCTGCCCAACATTGCCGTGGTTCCTTATTCTGCCTTGTTTCGCCCGCGATCGGCCACTTCTCGGGCCGCCGCAGCCGAACCTTATTAGGATCGTGATTCCCAGCGGCTTCCGCCGTGTCCGCGGATCCCCTCCTGGACTAGTCCGTGCAGGAGCCTAAATCATCGGCACTTCCGCCGCCGGCCAGGACTTCCACGGCGTCCAGCGCTTCCTCAAGTGTCGAGACACTGACCACGTCGAGGCCGTCGGGAATGTTGCCGGCCACTTCCCCGCAGTTGGCGTCCGGGGCGAGGAAGAACTCGGCCCCGCTGTCGGCGGCTCCCACCATCTTCTGTTCAATGCCGCCGATGGGACCAACCTTTCCCGCGGCGTCGATGGTTCCGGTACCGGCGAAATGCCGTCCCCCGGTCAGCTCGCCCGGCGTCAGCTTGTCTATGATCCCCAGGGCGAACATCATTCCTGCCGAGGCGCCGCCGACGTTTTCCAGCGCAATGGCGACGTCGAACGGGAAGGTGAAGTCGATGCTGAGGAAGGCCCCCATCTGGTAGGCGCCGGTGTCGGAGAGTTCAGGCGTGATGCTCACTTCCTTTTCCTCCCCACCCCGCCGCAGCGTCAGGACAGCGGGAGATCCCTGCGTCTCATTGAGTCCCTCGCGCAGGGACTGAACATCGGTGACGGGCTGGCCGTCAACGGCCAGCAGGATGTCTCCGGTTTCAAGTTCCCCTTCAGCAGGGGCGTCCTCCATGATCCCTGCGACCGAGATTTCCTGCGTAAAGTCGATGTCCAGCTCGGCTAGTGCGGCCGCTACGGCAGACTCCTGGGACGAAGCCATCGCGGCGGTGTTTTCCTCTTCGATCTCTCCGCTCGTGGTACCGGGCGGATAGACGAAGTCCATCGGCAGCACGGCATCATCCGGATTGAGCCAGGCGGCCAGCACCTCGGCCATGCTCACACTGCCGTTTGGCCCGCCGGAGACGTAGACGGTGGTCAGGTCCAGTTCGCCGCTGGTGGCGTAGGTCTGCTCCCCCTCGATGGTGATGAGCGGGCCGGAGGAGATTTCACCGATGGTGTTGAACGTGGGGCCCGGGGACTCCACCACGTACGGCGCCGGAAGCAGGAGTCCGGCAGCGCCGAGAACCAGTGCCGCACCGCCCGCAACGAACATGGCCCGCCGGCGCGGTGGGCGCTGTCCGGACGGTCTTTCGCCGTCCGGAACCGGATCCGGCGCGCCGGCGCGCTGTGCAGGTTCGGAACCGGACCCTGAGGGTTGGTCTTTCTTCGGGGAGCGCAATCGGCTTTCCTTTCGTGCGCCGGCGGTGGGTGCGGGATTCATTCTCCCACGTGCTCCTTTGCCAACAGCGAACGAATCCCCGAATGCGGGACAGGTCCCGGCCCGTGCCGGTAACGTGGGGAACACAGGCAACCGGTGATCCACCTGGGGCCGACGCACTAAAACTTCCACAGGACCGGTGGTATCCATGAGCTCAAACCCCTCCGATCACGGGGATTCGCCCCAGGACCCGTTGTCCGAGATGCTCGCGCGCCTCTTTGGCGGCGGACAGGCCGGCGGCATCGATCCCCAGGAGCTGGCGAAGGCAGCCGGACTCCCCTCGGACCCAAATGCCATGGCCATGATCTTCCAGCAGGTCCAGGCCATGTTCAGCGCCCCGGCGGACGGTCCCGTCAATTGGCAGCTTGCCAAGGACAACGCCCGCCGCGTGGCTGCCACCGGCGCTGATCCCTCCGTCACCCCCCAGCAGCAGCGGGAAGTCGACGAGGCACTGCATGTCGCCCAGATGTGGCTCGATCCAGCGACGGATTTCCCCTCTGCCAGTGCGCTGGGCAAGGCCTGGTCCCGCGCGGAGTGGGTGGAAGCGACGATGGACTCCTGGCGCCGCCTCACCGAACCTGTGGCCGTGAGCATTTCGCAGGCACTCTCGAACGCCATCGCTACCCAGATGCCCGAAGAGATGAAATCCATGATGGGCGGGGCCTCCTCCATGCTTGCCAACATGGGCGGTGCCATGTTCGGCATCCAGCTGGGGCAGGCCGTTGGTGCCCTCTCCAAGGAAGTCGTGAGCTCCACAGACGTCGGGCTGCCCCTGGCCGGCGGCACCATTGCCCTGCTTCCGGCCAACGTGGCCGCCTTCGGCGAAGGACTCGACGTTCCCGAGACCGAGGTCCGGCTTTATCTCGCCGTCCGCGAGGCCGCCCACGCCCGCCTCTTCGCGCACGCCCCGTGGCTTGCCGGACACCTGTTCGGGATCATCGAGAGCTATGCCCGCGGCATCCACATCGACATGTCCAAGATCGAAGAGGTCGCCCGGGACATTGACCCGTCCAATCCGGAGTCCATCCAGGAGGCACTTGCGGGAGGCGTGTTCCAGCCGGAGCGCACCCCCGCGCAGGCCGCAGCCCTTGAACGGCTGGAGACTGCCCTGGCACTGGTTGAAGGCTGGGTCGATGAAGTCACTGCTGCCGCGACGGCCAACCTCCCCTCTGCCGCTGCCCTCCGGGAAATGATCCGCCGCCGGCGCGCCAGCGGCGGCCCCGCCGAGCATACCTTCGCCTCGCTCGTCGGACTCGAACTGCGGCCCCGCCGGCTGCGGGACGCTTCCGCACTGTGGGCACAACTGCGCGAGGAGCGCGGCGTGGACGGCCGAGACGCCATCTGGCAGCACCCGGACCTCATGCCGACGTCCAAGGACCTGGATGATCCGCAGGGCTTCAGCAAGCGCCGCGAACTGCTGGATGCCTCGGATTCCGACGTCGACGCTGCGCTCCGGCGGTTGCTCGAGGGCGGTTTCGACAAGGAAACGCCCGAAACGGCTGCGGACTCCGACGCGGCGACGGACGAAGCGGACGCTGTGACTGACGAAGCAGACATTTCCGGCGACGAAGATACCCCGAAGCCTGACGAAGACAACGGCGGGCCGGACAAGCCGTAAGGGCGCTTGAGGTGCCGGCGGCAGACTGCGCCGGCACCTTAGTCCTCTGCCATCTCCCCTTTGAGCCCGCGCGCAGCGGCGAAGGCCGCGCCGGACAGATACGCCTTTGCGGTCTCCGTGTGCGGATAGGGATCCAGCAGCCGCCAGAATTTAGGGCTGTGCGATCCCTCAATCAGGTGGGCCAGTTCGTGCAGCAGCACATAATCCACGACCCATGACGGCATGCCGATGAGCGTGTCCGAGAGCCGGATGGTTCCACGTGCCGGCGTCGCCGACCCCCAGCGGGATTTCTGGTTGCTGACCCAACGGACCGAGGTCGGCCGGGCAGCTCCCCCCAGATAGCGCGCTGAGAGATCCGCTGCACGCTGTTCCAGTTCGGAATCGGCCTTCGCCGGATCCGGCGCCGGCACGGCAGCAGCCCGGGTCTCCAGGCGGTCAACCATGCGCTGGACCCATTCAGCTTCCTGATGGCGGGTGAAGTGCGCCGGAATGGACACTACGGCTACCCCGTCCCGGAACACTGCGTTGACTGTCCTTTTGCGCCGGGCTGAACGGCGGACTTCAATGGGCATCCCGCCGCGGGTCGTGGCAGGAACGGACACAGAAGGCATGGGTCCACTTTAGGCCGCACATCCGGGGTTCGGAAAAGCTGTGGAAAACCCGCAATCGGTGTTCTGCGCATGCCAGCATGGTTGATCCCACCACCGTCGTCCAGGAGGACCAGCATGCGGATCAACCCGGGCATCCATGTCCTGGACCTTGGTGCCGACCGGCGCCAGTTTGGCTTTGGTGCTGGAGCGCTGCTCCTGGCCGGCCTGACAGAGGCGGACCTGTCTTTTATCCGCAACCTCAGGGCCGGCGTTCCGGACGGCGCGGAGCCGGCTGCGGCCGCTGCGGCGGGCATCGGCGCAGACCGGCAGGCCCAGCTGCTCGCGGCCCTGGCCCCTGTACTGCTGCCTTGGGCGGGAAACGGGCATGCCCTTCCCCCGCTGCGCGAGGAGAGGCTGCGTCCGGATGTCCAGAGGCTGTCTGCCGTTTACGGACGGGACGCTGCGGAACCGGTCTCCCGGAGGTCCGCAGCCGCGGTGGAGATCCAGGGCCTGGGCCGGTGCGGCGCCCTCGTGGCACGCACTCTCGCCGCTGCCGGAGTCGGGACCCTGCTGCTCGGTGATCCCGGGGCAGTCACTGCCTCCGATGTGGGCCCTGCCTACGCCCTGACTGACATCGGGATGCAGCGTTTCCGGGCCGTGAAACGGCATCTTTACCGGATCGATCCCACAGTCCGGGTGCTGCATGTCCCGGGAGGAGCACCAGGTGGAGCTGCCGTCGACCTGGCGCTGTTTGTCCATGAGCGGCCGGATTCCCGGCACAGCGCTGCTGCCGGCGAGCGCGGGCATCCCCACCTGGCAGTCACCGTCCAGCAGTACGGCTACTCGGTCGGTCCTTTGGTGGTGCCCGGAGCGACACCATGCCTCGGCTGCCTGGACCGGCACCGAGGCGACGACGACCCGGGCTGGTATGCTTCCTCGGCCGCGCTGGAAAACAGCAGGACAGCCGGCCCCGGTGCCGGCGGTCCCGGTGGCGAGGAAGTGAGCGCGGCGGGCCTGGCTGCCGGAATAGCGGCCAACCAGGTGCTTTCGTTTATTGACGGGGTGGCCCAGCCGGTGACCTGGTCAGCAGTCCTGCAGCTGCGGACAGCCGACGGACACATCGGCCTGGAACCCCTGACTTTCCATCCCGGCTGCGGATGCAGGCTGCAGTCCGGCCGGAGCGCGGCCTAAGCCTCCGGGCTTTGCGCGAGGACCGCCAGCACCGCTTCCCCGTAACGCTCAAGCTTGGATGGACCCACGCCGGGCAACGTCGCCAGCCGGTTCAGTGTCGGCGGCTTATCCTCGGCGATCGCAACCAGGGTAGCGTCGGTGAAAACCACAAAAGCCGGCACGCCCGCTTCATTGGCCGCTTCCCTCCGCCATTCGCGAAGGGCCTCAAAGGTCACCTCGTCATAGGTGGCCGGACAATCGCCGCAGCGGCCCATCTTCCGCTCGGCGCCGGTGCCAAGCAGCGTGCCGCAGACGCGGCACTTCGCCGGCCCGGTGACTTTGCGGCGCGCCGGACGGGGCGTCCGGGGACCTGCCGCGTCCCGTGCCGTGTTTGGCCGCAGCCCGTCCACGAACCGGGAGGGCTTGCGGTTCGCGCGCCCCCCGGGTGTGCGGGCCGTCGACCAGGACAGGGCCAGGTGCACACGCGCACGGGTGATGCCGACGTAGAGCAGGCGCCGTTCTTCGTCCACCGCTTCCTGAGTGTCTGCGAAGGAAATAGGCATCAGCCCTTCGCTGAGTCCAACCAGGAACACCGCATCCCATTCCAGGCCCTTGGCGGAGTGCAGGCTGGCCAGGGTGACGCCCTGCACTTTGGGAGCGTGCTGTGCGGCGGCGCGTTCCTCCAGTTCCGCGGTGAAATCCTGCAGGGTAAAGATGCTGTCCGGCTCCTGGGTGCGGTTGGCATGCACCTCGTCGGCGAGCGCCACCAAGGCGGCCAGGGACTCCCAGCGTTCACGGGTCGCTCCCCCGCCCGAGGGCGCTTCAGCGGAGTAGCCGAGGTTTGCCAGGATGTCCCGCACCACCTGCGGCACAGGTTCGGCACCGACCGATCGGGCCGCTGCACGGAGCTGAAGCATTGCATCGCGGACTTCCCGGCGGGCAAAGAACCGCTCGCCGCCGCGGAGCTGGTAACCAATGCCGGCCGTCGCGAGCGCCTGCTCGTAGGCTTCGGACTGGCCGTTGGTGCGGAAGAGTACGGCGATCTGGCTCGCCTCGACGCCATCGTCCAGCAGCTTGCGGATCCGTCCGGCAACCTGCGCGGCTTCCGCTTCGTCGTCGGCGCACTCCGTAAAGGTGGGCTCCGGTCCTGGCTCGCGCTGCGCGATCAGTTCCAGCGGAGCAGGCCACGCCGGAGCGTTCCGCATGCGCTCTCCCTCTGCGGTCCGGGCCGCGAGGATGCGGTTGGCCAGATTTACTACCTGGGGAGTGGACCTGTAGTCACGAACCAGTTTGACCACCTGCGCGCCGGGAAAGCGGTGCGTGAAGTCCAGGAGGTGACGCGACGTCGCGCCGGTGAAGGAATAGATCGTCTGGCTGGCGTCACCGACGACGCAGAGTTCGTCGCGCTCTCCGAGCCACAGGTCCAGGAGCCGCTGCTGCAGCGGGGAAACGTCCTGGTACTCGTCAACGACAAAGTGCCGGTACTGGTCCCGGACCGTCGCCGCAACGCGCGGATCTTCCTGCAGGATGCCCACGATGATCAGCAGCACGTCCTCGAAGTCGATAACGTTGCGGTCCACTTTGACGTCTTCGTAGGACTGGAAGATCCGGGACACCGTGGTGAGGTCGAAACCGGCCGGTGCATCCCGGCCCGCTGCCGCCCGTACATAGCTGTCCGGCGTAAGCATCGAGACCTTGGCCCATTCGATTTCCGCCGCCACGTCGCGGATGGCGGCGCGGTCGGTGGAGAGCCGGAGCCTGCGGGCCGCCTCCGCAATCAGCTGGGCCTTGTGGTCCAACAGGCCCGGCAGCGGCCCGCCGACGGTCTGCGGCCAGAAGTACTGCAGCTGTTTCAGTGCCGCTGCATGGAAGGTCCTGGCCTGGACGCCTCCTGCACCCAGGTCCCGCAGCCGGGTCCGCATTTCCGCCGCAGCCCGGGCGGTGAAGGTCACGGCCAGGACCTGCTGCGGTTTGTAGAGTCCGGAATGCACCCCGTAGGCCATCCGGTGGGTAATGGCCCGCGTCTTGCCGGTTCCGGCGCCTGCCAGGACGCACAGCGGGCCAGTGAGGGTTGTTGCTACTTCACGCTGCTCGTCGTCGAGTCCGGCAAGGATGCGCGCTTCGAGTGAATCGGTGATCATTTCCCGCCTGTCAGCTCCGGTTCCGGGACAGGCCCGCCGTACCAGCGGTCAATCAGGTTGCGTGCAATGGAGATGGTGGACGGTATGGTGATCTCCCCTGAGGCTACGGCCTCGGTGAGTTCCTTTCGGGTGAACCACCGGACATCTGACATTTCGACGCCGTCGGCCTGCGGTTCAGTACCATCGGCTTCCGCGCAGAAACCAAGCATCAGGGAGCAGGGGAACGGCCAGGGCTGGGATCCCAGGTATTGAGGATTGCGCACCACAACATTCGATTCCTCGGCCACTTCCCGGATGACTGCCGCTTCCAGGGACTCCCCCGGCTCCACGAAGCCGGCCAGCGTGGAATACCGGCTGCCGGGCCACGCTGCCGCGGATCCAAGCAGGATCCGGTCCTGCGGGTCAGTGATGGCCACGATGATGGCCGGATCGGTGCGCGGAAAGTGCTGGCTGCCGTCCTCGGGGCAGCGCCGTACCCAGCCTCCCTGGACTAACACCGTGGGGGCTCCGCAGCGGGGGCAGTGCGTATGCGTGGCGTGCCAGTTAGCCACGGCACAGGCTTCGACGAACAGGCCCGCATCCAGGGAACCGAGCACTGTAGCGACCTCGCGCAGGCTGGCCCAGCGGACACCGTTCACTTCCAGCGCAGCGTCGGGCTCCGGAAGGGTCGCCATCACGATCTCCGCTCCGGCGGGCACCTGGCCGTCGGCAAGCGTTCGTCCCAGGTACACCGGATCAGGGCCGAAACCGTCCTCGCCCACGGGACGGAGCACCAGGGAGTCTTCCTGGATCAGCGCCTTGCCGCGGGACACGTACATGACGCGCGTGTTCTCCAGTTCCAGAAGACGCTCGAACAGGTCTTCGGCGCCCCGGCGCTCGCTGCCGCGGTCCACCGCGCCGCGGGCCAGCGGCAGCTGGCCCAGGTTCGGGTTATCGGCTGTGTCTAGCTGGCTGCTCATACCCCTACCGTACTGACTTAGGTACCCCAACCGGAAAGCTGGACCACGGCGGTGGACGGGAGCCCCGCCCTTCTGAGGTTTTCCTCACGCTCTTCCGACTCGCCGGGGGCTATGGGTTACTCAGGCCACATCTGCCCCTACGGTTGAAGATGTGAAACGCTCCCCCATGGAATTGGCAGCCCTGGCCAGCGCCGCCGTCCCGGCGCTGGCGCTGACCGGCGTCGCCGGTTCGCCGGACGACGCCGCAGATTTCGATGCCGCCCTGCTCGTTGACGACGCCGGCAAGCAGTGGCGGGTACGTTCACCGAAGCATGTCGAAGCCAGCATGCGGCTCGAAACAGAGCTTCTGGTACTTCGTGCCTTTGTCCCTGCTGTCCGGGCCGAACTGCCCTTCGCGCTCCCCTACGTCGCCGGAACCGTCCGCAAGGGCGAGCTCTGCACTTTCGTCTATTCCCATCTCCCCGGAGCGACCCGGGACATCGATGAGCTGGCAGCCGCAGGCAAGGACCTGGCCGCGGACATTGGCCGTACGCTGGCCGCCATCCATGCCCTGCCCCAGTCCCTGGTGAACAACGCAGACCTGCCCAGCTACACCGCGAACGAATTCCGCCAGCGCAAGCTCAATGAGCTGGACCAGGCGGCCACCACCGGCAAGATCCCGGCTACGCTGCTGCGCCGGTGGGAACATGCGCTGGAGGACATCGGACTCTGGCGCTTCAGCCCCACCGTGGTCCACGGCGACCTCCACGAAGACAATCTCCTGGTGTCCGGCGGCAGGATCAGCGCCGTCATCGGCTGGACGGACCTGCGCATCGGGGACCCGGCTGATGATTTCGCCTGGCTGATTGCTGCCAATAACAGCGGGTTTACTGACGCGGTGCACGCCGCCTATGTGGCGGCCCGGCCCGACGCCGTTGATCCCCACCTGATCCGGCGGGCTGCACTCTCCGCTGAGTTCGCGCTGGCCCAGTGGCTGGTCCGCGGACTTGCCGCTGACAATCAGGCCATGGTGAAAGAAGCAGAGGAAATGCTCGCCACCCTGGAAGCGGACATTCTGGAACAGGAATCCGCTCTGGCGGCAGAGGCCGACGCAGCCGCGGCAGCGCCGGTATCAGCACCGGTGCCCGTACCGGCACCGGCCGATCAGGACTCCGTTCCCGCAAAGGCACCCGCCGGCGGCAAGGTCAGCGTGAAACCCCTGCCGGACCTGCAAGCCGAAAAGGTCTCGGTGACTCCGCTTCCGCCAGCCGAAAAGGCAGCAGCGTCTGAAGACAGCGCCGACACAGGAAAGTCCGACGCCGCGTCTGGCCCGCAACGGCAGGCTTCGAGCCCGCAAACGGCTGCCGTCGCTGGGACCAGCGATCCTCAAGACGCTGTGGAGCCCGCCACGTCTGCAATTCCCCTGGTTGCAGTCGACGCACCGCCGGTTGAAGCAGACCGCCCCGCACGTCCGTAGCGTTCCCGCCTGTCCCTGAGACGCCCGTCTGGATCATCCAGGCGGGCGTTTTTCGTTCTCCAGAAACTTTCGAAGAAGGCTTGACATCCACACTGCCTCAATGGTTAGCTAGTCGAGTAACTAACCGATGAACCGAGATGGGCGTGTTCCGTGATAGATGACAGCAAGCCGATCTTCCAGCAGATCGCCGAACGCATCGAGTCCGATGTCCTCGACGGCGTTCTGCGGGAAGAGGGCCAGGTGCCGTCGACGAATGAGATAGCTGCGTTCTACCGGATCAACCCCGCAACGGCTGCCAAAGGCGTGAATCTTCTGGTTGACGAGGGACTGCTCTACAAGCGCCGCGGCATCGGGATGTTCGTTGCCTCCGGCGCCCGGGCTGCTGTACTCGCCAAACGCCGCCAGCAGTTCTACCGCCACTATGTGCAGCCACTCCAGCTCGAAGCCGCCAAATTGGGCATCGACAAAGAGGAACTCATTACTCTCATCCAACGCAGTGCCGCTGATTATGAAGGGACCCCGGCACCATGAACGTCATAGAAACCCGCAATCTCACCCGAAGTTACCGCGGCGAACTCGCCCTGGACGACGTGAGCCTGAACATCGAGCCGAACCGGATCTATGGCCTGCTGGGCCGCAACGGTGCCGGCAAGACGACTTTGATGTCAATCCTGACCGCCCAGGGCTTCGCCAGCTCGGGTGACGTCCGCGTTTTTGGAGAGGACCCGTTTGAAAACGAGCGGGTCCTCTCCCGGCTCTGCTTCGTCCGGGAGTCACAGAAGTACCCGGATGACTTCACAGTACGGAACGCCCTGGACGCGGCCGCCTTGTTCTTTCCGAACTGGAGCGCCGAACTTGCTGAGACACTGCTGGAAGACTTCCAGCTTCCGCGTCCCAAAAAGCACCGGATCAAAAAGCTGTCCCGGGGCCAGCTGTCTGCGGTCGGCGTCATTATCGGACTGGCTTCCCGGGCCGAGCTGACCTTCTTTGATGAGCCGTACCTGGGATTGGACGCCGTGGCACGGCAGTTGTTCTATGACAGGCTGCTCACGGACTTTGCGGACCATCCGCGCACGATCATCCTTTCGTCGCACCTGATCGATGAAGTGGCGAACCTGCTTGAACACGTCATTGTCATCGACCGCGGCAGGATCGTGATCGATGACGAGGTGGAGGCCATCACGGGCTCAGCGTTCGCCGTCGCCGGGAAGGCGGGATCGGTGGAAGAGTTCGTGGCCGGCCGCCCGGTCCTGCACAGGGAAAACCTGGGGGCCCTGGCCTCTGTCACCGTCGATGCAGCCCTTGCCGCTGATGACCGGGAACGGGCCCTGGCCATGGGACTGGAACTCGCACCGGTATCACTGCAGCAGCTGATCATCCGGCGCACCCTGAAAGCCAACGAAAGCTACGGCTCTCATGCCGGCAGCACCACGGATCTGGAGGTCCTGCGATGAACCGCGCTCTCGCTGTAGCCCGGATGCAGCTGCTGAACAAATGGATCTACCTTGGCATCCCTGCCATCATCCTGGTCGCATCCACACTGATCGCCCTTGCCATCCTGGCCATGGTTCCTTCCAACGGCGAAGGTACCCGGATGTCCTTCTCCGGCCAATCTGTCCTGTGGTACTTCCTTGCCATCGGTGTCCAGTCCCTGACGTATACCTTTCCGTTCTCCCAGGCCATGAGCGTCAGCCGCCGGTCCTTCTACATCGGGACGCTCGGACTGTTTGCACTGGTTTCCCTCGCCCTCGGGGTGCTCTATTGGGTACTCGGGATCGTCGAGGAGGCCACAAACGGCTGGGGGGTGGATGGCAATATCTTCGCCCTGCCGTGGATCGTCGAGTCCGCCTGGTACACCCAAATCCTGCTCTACTTTGCCCTGTCCATGCTGCTGTTCATGTTCGGATTCTGGTTCGCCACCGTGTACAAGCGGTGGCGAATGACAGGCCTGGTCGCAGCACTGATCGGCTTCGCCCTCCTGTTGCTCGGCGGTGTCGCGGCCGCGAGCTTCACGGATTCGTGGGCGGACGTCGGTGCCTGGTTTGTCCAGCTCACACCCCTGGCCCTGGCCGGATGGCTCCTCCTGGCCGGAGTCGCGCTGGCTGCCGGGTCCTACGGAACCCTTCGCCGGGCCACGCCGTAGCCCGGACAGTACTGGTAGCCCGACCAGTACTGGTAGTACAGACAGAAGGAGAGCCGCCGTCCCGGGGCCCGGGCGCGTCTACACATCTCCGCGCCCCC
>NZ_JAXIOO010000056.1:0-15728 GCF_049311065.1 Arthrobacter sp. 7Tela_A1
CCGCAGGCGGACAGGGTCAGTGCTGCAGCGGCTGCCATGGCGGCAACTGCGTAACGGGTAGTGCGCATTTTTTCTCCTTGCATTGCGGCGGGGGGGGGGGGGGGGGCCCCCCCGGGGGGCGCCCCCCACGGACGTTACGGCAGGCGCCAGTAGACGTAGTCGTTGTCCTGCTCGGCGAGGATCATGCGCATGCCCAGGCGGCTGTCCTCACCCAGGGCGGTGTCGGGAACGTCGAAGCAGGCTTCCACCGTCACGGTGTCCCCCTTGCTGAGCAGTTCCTGGTCGATGCTCCGCTGGCCGAGGCCGCTGGAACACCCCATGACGGTGTAGAGCCTGCTGTCAGTTCCAATGAGTTCCGGCGGCAGGTCCAGCCACGGGCGTCCGTCTCCGGTGCCGTTGTAGACGGCGGTGAACCGAGCCATGACGTAGTTGTAGTCCGGTTCACCGGCCTCCGGGTCCCGTTCCTGGACCTCGGCCGCTGCGTCGCGGTCCAGCTCCACCAGGGTGACCGTGTAGTCACCCACGGTCACTTCCTCACCGGCTGCGTTTGCCGGCTCTGCGGCAATTTCACTGATGTACGAATCTGTGAACTGGTAGGAGTAATCCTCTTTCTCAGCTTCGGTGAGCTCCTCGGAGTAATCCTCGACCTCCGTGTAGGACTCCGCCCTCGCCTCGGTTTCGCTTTCCCACAGGCCTGCGTCCCGCAGCGAGTCAACGACGACGGTGTTCACAACGATGGCCGTAATGACGGACAACGCCGCCACACTCAGCGCCGCGATGGAGAGCGGTTTTGCAACGTTGCGGGCCTTGTTGCCCTTGAGGAGTGCGGGGATCCCCAGGCCGAGCGCCACGATCGCCAGGGGAAAAGACACAAAGTTCAGCAACGGAATCCAGCACACGAGCACGGCCAGGATGGCGAGCACCAGTGCCGCGATTGCCAGCCCCTTGCCGGGCGTGGACGGCGGCGGCCCATCGCCGCCGTAGCCGGGCTGGCCCGGGTAGGAACCAGGCTGGCCGCTGTAACCCGGCGCTCCGCCCTGGTTGGGGTAGGGGCCCTGTTGGCCTTGCTGGCCGGGGTAGCCGGGGGCTCCGCCCTGGTTGGCGTAGGGGCTTTGCTGGCTTTGCTGGCCTTGCTGGCCGGGATAGCTGGGATAGCCCTGGTTGGCATAGGAACCAGGCGCGCCTTGTTGGCCGGGGTACCCGGGGTTTCCGCCCTGGTCGGCAGCAGGCATACCGGGAACCTGCGCGTAGGGGTTGTACTGGGGGACCGGAGGAATCTGTCCGTCCACACCACCGGGAGCGGGCCAGGCCGGTGCCGTCTCCTGAGTCTCTTCCGCGGCAGGACGTTCCGGTTCCCCCTCCTGTCCGGCCTCCGGGCGAAGATTCTCAGCCCCAGTGCCGGCGTCGGGCGTGCCGGCGTCGTGCATGCCGCCTTCGTGCGTACCGGCGTCGGGCGTGCCGCTGTTGCCTTGGTCCGCGGGCTCGGGCTGTCCCTGGTCCCTGTCCATTTCGTTCCCCCCAAAAAGTCGTGCGTTATCAATGATTCAATCGGTCCGGAGACCGCCGAAACCTATCCTAGCCAAAGGCCGATACCTGCATAGCTCCTAGTCACGGGCTTTATGGCTCCCAGTAAAGCTCTTCGAACACGTCCGGCATCCGCAGTACTACCCTGCTGTTGTCGCCCAGGGCTTCTGGGGGCAGATCAAAACAGATGTCGTAGTTGCCGCTGTACTCCCCCTGCAGCCCCGGATGGTTTGGGTCTTCGATGCTCAAGCCGGTGGAACAGTCCACCGCCGAGTAGGAGCGGCCGTCAGTACCCACGAATCCTGGCACCAGGGTGAAGTCCGGTTCGCCCGTGAGCCCGCCGTCGTAGCGCATCTCGAACTCGAACAGCACAAAGGCGCCCTCTAGCGGCACGGCAGACGGGCTGCGCTGCTGGACCCTGTCCGTTGCATCACGGTCCACTTCCAAGAGCCTGACTTCAAAGTCCCCCAGCTGGGCCCCCACACCGGGCGGAACAACAGGCTCCGCCAGGATCTGTTCCAGGGCCCTTTCGGGAAGCACAGAGGATGAGTCGCCCGGCAGTCCGCGGGGTTCGGCGGACGATGGCTGCTCAGATCCCTGCTGGGTCTGCGGGGATCCGGGTGTCTTGTCGAAGGCTTTTGCGGCCCAGGAATTCACATTCCAGGCGAGGACCACCGCGAGGACCGACACCCCGATGGAGACGACTGCCAGCACCCGGGCCAAACGCGGTTTCCTCTTCGCGCTCACCAGTGCAGCTACCGCCAGCACGAGGACAACCGGGCACATGATGAACGCGTAGACGTTCAGGAACGGTATCCAGCAGCTCACCAGTGCCGACCCGGCCACCGAAACAGCAGCGATCGCCAAACCCCTGCCTGTAGACCCGGCCGGCGGGAGCGTTTGCCCCGGCCCGGGATAAGGCCCGTAATAGTCCCCGTGCGGCGCGGCCGCAGTCTCCTTCTGCATACCCATGTCCCCCTGAAATTGGTTTTGGTTCAGTACTGGTCCCGTGCCAGCCGGCCTACGGCAACCGCCAGTAAACGTCCTCGTCGCGTTCGGCGAGGATCATTCGCAGGCCAACCCTGCTGTCCTCAGCCAGGGCTGCTTCGGGCAGGTCGAAACAGATTTCGTAGGTTCCGGTCTCTCCCGGGGCCAGGCCGGGGTTGTCGGAGGAGCTCCCGCCAAGTTCCATGGAACAGTTCAGGACACTGTGCAGCCGGGCATCAGCGCCAATGAACTTCGGCGTGAAATCCCAGTCGGGCCGGCCGGTGCCACCGGACGCGGACCCGTTGTACACCGCGCGGAACTCAAAGAGAACGTAGCCGTGGGTCGGCTCACCTGCGGAAGGGTCGCGCTCCAGCACTTCGGCGGAAGCATCCCGGTCAACCTCTGCGAGGGTTACGGTGTAGTCGCCTACCTGCACGCCCTCCCCTGCTGAAGCGGCGGGCTGCTCGATGATGTCCGTGTAGTAGGAGCCGGAAATATCGGCCGAATAGTCGCGGTCCGGCAAGCCCGGCTGCTCTTGGCGCTCAGTGGCCTGGTCAGTTGCCTGATCCTCGGCGGGCACCGGTCCGGGCGCCTCAGTGAGCACAGGTCCGGGGATGGCCTGGCCCTCGGAATAGCCCGGATCCATCGCGGTCTCCGGGGAATCATATTGGACGGTGAGGTTGATGATGGTCGCCGCAATCATGGCAACCACCGCAGAGGACAACGCGATAACAGACAACGGCAGCGCCACGTTTTTCGCCTTGATGCCCTTGATCAGGGCCGGAATACCCAGGCCAATGGCGACGGCGCCGGCCAGGTAAGTGATGAAGTTCAGGAACCAAATCCAGCTAAACAGCAGACCGACTCCGGCGACGCAGACGGCAGCGATGGCCAGTCCTTTGCCCGGCGACTTCTGCTGGGGGTTGCCGTATCCCGGTCCGTTTCCGTAACCGGCCGGGCCTCCCGGCCCGGGGCCCTGTCCCGGCCCGAATCCACCGGATCCGGGATAGGCGCCGTAGCCGGACGGAGCACCGTACCCCGCCGGAGCGCCGTACCCGGCCGGCGCACTGTACCCCGCTGGGGCGGCATAGCCGGACGGAGCTCCGTACCCTGCCGGGGCGGCATAGCCGGCCGGGGCCTGCCCGTAACCGCCGGGACTGCTGCTTTCAGCCGGACGCTGTTCATAGCCGCCGGGCGGCGCAAAGCCCACGCCACCACCTCCGTAAGACGGACCGGAAGACGCCGGAGCGGATGCTGCCTGAACGGCAGCTGATGCCTGGTTCTCCTCCGGCTGAGGCTCGTGCGAAGACAACGGTCCGGCATCCCCGGCATCCGTGCTGTCCCGGGCTTCAGCCCGGCGTCCGTCTTCCGGCGACTCGTGGCTGACTGCTTCGCCGGTACGGTCCCCGGGCGCGGGCCACCCATGTTCCTTGTTCATTCGTTCCCCCAACGATGTGACTGAGACAGAGGGGCGGGAATGAGTTCCGCTCACCGGCGCCCCGCCACTATCCTAAGCACACTGGTTACCTATGCCACACAAGGAAAGGCCCGCCCCGCAGGAAAGCGGAACGGGCCTCGTCACAAATGGAAAATTAGCCGAGAGCGGCCACCGCGGCGTCGTAGTCCGGTTCGGTAGTGATTTCGGGGACGAGCTGCGTGTAGAGGACGCTTCCGTCCGCATCGATGACGACGACGGCGCGAGCCAGCAGGCCTGCCAGCGGGCCGTCGGCCTGGGTCAGGCCGAAGTCTTCACCGAAGCTGCTGCGGAACGCCGAAGCGGCCACCACGTTCTCGATGCCCTCGGCGCCGCAGAAACGGCCGAGCGCGAACGGAAGGTCCTTGGAGACGCAAACGACCGTGGTGTTCTCCAGGCCTGCAGCGATTTCGTTGAAGCGGCGGACGCTCGCGGCGCAGACGCCCGTGTCCACGCTCGGGAAGATGTTCAGGACGACCCGGCGGCCGGCGAAGCCCGAAAGGGTGACATCGGAAAGATCGGCGCCTACGAGCTCAACGGCCGGGGCTGGGGTGCCGACGGCGGGAAGCTCACCGGCGGTGCGGACAGGGTTCTGCTTGAATGCTGTGGTTGCCATGCTTTGTGTTTATCACGTTCTGGCCGGTGCCCCCTACCGCTGACCTGCAGCGACGTCTCGCAACGCGGTTGCACGGACACAGACCGGCGGCAGGGGCTTCCGATTCACGATGCTACTGGGCTGCCCAGTACACCCGGTCATTCCGGAGCGAGAACAGGGACTCCACCAGGATCTTTGACCCGGAAACGGACTCAGCAGGAACATCGAAGCAGACCTGGTACTCCGCCGCGCCGCCGTTGGTCAGCGTGGGGACCTCGTGGCTCGGCCGTTCGAGGAGGGCACTGCAGGTGCTGGTCGAGTACTGGCGGGCGTCAGAACCGGCGAACTCAGTGGTGAGATCGATCCACGGATCGCCTTCTTCAGAGCCGTTGTACACAACGGACAGGTCCACCAGCACATACTGGCCCGTCGGCGCACTGTTGAACTGGTTGACAGCCATGATCGCCTCAGTTGCCTGCAGGTTCACTCCTGAAACGGTCACGGTGTATTCACCGACCGTGGCAGATTCCCCTGCCGCGAGGGCTTCCGCGGCGGCTTCTTCCTGTTCCTTCTCCGAGGAGGAGCTCACGCCGTCCGCGCTGTCTTCAACGCTCTCCACCACGGAGTCGATGGCTGCCGAGTACATGGCCTGGGTGGCGAAAACTCCAACGATCGCCACGATGCTGAGGATGAGTCCGGCGATGGGCATTCCCTTCGGCGCGTTGCGCTTCGAAGCGATCACCAGGGCTGCGATGGCGAAGCCGAGTCCGGCGAGTCCCACAAACAGGAACACGTTGTTGAGGATCGGCACCCAGCACAGGACCAGGGCGACGATGCCCAGGACCAGTCCGGTGACGGCAAGTCCCTTGCCGGGTTTAGCTGCGGGCGCGGCCGGCAGCGGGGCCGGCGCAGGAGTATAGGTTTGGTTTTCCACGGTGATCCCCCAAAGGATGCGAATGACCGGCCTGTGGGCCGTCAAGGAACATCTTGTTCCTTCGCCGCCAACCATAGGATCCGGCACTGACATCGCTTCGAAACGGGGATCCGGCACCGGACAACACCCCGGAGAGGCAGCTGCGGAACCGGCCCGTTATTCCCCCGTGACGCCGTCGAGCAGTTCGCGGATGATGTCCAGGTGCCCGCAGTGGCGCCCGGTTTCCTCGACCATGTGCACCAGCACCCAGCGCAGGCTGTGCCCGGCGCTGTGGTCCGCTTTGCACATGTCCTCCAGCCCGTAGCGCGCGGCAACCTCACGCGACTCGGCGCAGGCGGCTTGGTAGTCGGTGATGATGTCGGCGAGGCTGTCCTGCTCGGTGACGCGGAATTCGGCGTCGGGGTCATCACCGCTCCAGCGCGTGGGGATTCCCGTCTGGCCGTCCAGCTGTGCCCGGAACCACCAGCGTTCGACGTCGGCAAGGTGGCGGAGCAGGCCCGAAACGGTCAGCAGGGAGGGCAGGACCTGGCGTGCAGCATCGGCATCGGACAGGCCCTGGGCCTTGAAGACAGCGGTGGCACGAAGGAAGTCCAGGAAACCGTTGAGTGTCTCCCGCTCGTCAGGTGCGTCCGGCGGGTCGGTTCGTTCGTCGTTCAGCATCCGCCCAGCGTAGCCAAGGCCCAGCTGCTGCACCTGGCATTAAAGCCCGGCGAGCCGCAGCCCCAGGGCCACAAGCATCAGGACTGCGCCGCCGGCCGCGACAATCCAGGCGGCGGACAGGGTAGTCAGCCGCATCCATGATTTCCGCCGCGTGGCCGCCGAGTACAGTCCGGTGATGAGCAGGATCAGTCCCGCCATGCCAACGAAGCCGGGCGCTCCGTTGTCCTCCCCCTGGGCCAGGACGAAAAGCAGCAGCACCAGGCCCAGGGCGAAGCTGGGCCAGTGGAAACCGGTCTCCCTGTGACGGTGCTGTCCTGAAGCTGCGCTGTGGTTCATGGAACTCATGATGTGTCCTCACCGGTAGCCGCGTACTGGGGTCCGTACCGTTCCGTCCGGGAAGATCCGCAGTGCCTTTAAACGCTACTCCGGCCACCTTGAACGAGCACCGTGCGTGAGCTGGAAACCTTCTGAAGGTGAACCAATTCGGGTCCTCCGTCCCGTCCCGCGGCCTGCGGCTGGACTAGCCTCAACAACTTCCAGGAAAGCTCTTGACCGCTCCTGGTGGACGGCGTAGCTTCGTGATCAACCGCAAGGTTGAACAACCAGAACATTGAATACGCAGAAGAATATGAACGGACCGCAGCATGGACGAGGCGCACGGCGAGACGCAGCTCGACAGGGCCTTTATGGCCCTCGCCGATCCGGCCCGCCGCCGCATCATTGCCCGGCTTTCCCGGGGCCCTGCAACGGTCAACGAACTGGCGGAACCCTTCGAGATCAGCAAGCAGGCTGTCTCGAAGCACATCCAGGTCCTCGAGCAGGCAGAGCTGGTCACGCGCACGCGTGACGCCCAGCGCCGGCCCGTCCACCTGAACCCCGCACGGTTGGAGGCACTCACGGCGTGGATCGACCGCTACCGGCTGGTCCGCGAAGAACAGTTCCGCAGCCTCGATGCTGTGCTCCAAAACCAGGCCGCCCGCAGCGGCCCGCAGGCAAAGGATCCATCATGACCAACGCACTGCAGCTCTCCGTCCCCGACGGCGTCCCCTTCATCGACTACACCCGGGAGATCGATTTTCCCGTCACCGATGTCTTCCGTGCCCACGCCGATCCGAACCTGGTCAGCCAGTGGCTCGGGCCGCGGGGCATGAAGATGGAAATGGACCATTACGACTTCACCACCGGCGGCACGTACAAATACACGCACACCGGCCCCGAAGGCATCCCGTATGACTTCAGCGGCATCTTCCACACCGTCCGGGAGAATGAGTTCGCCATCCAGACCTTCGAGTTCTCCGGTTATCCCGACGTCGTCAGCCTGGAATTCAACACCTTCGAAGACCTGGGCGACGGCCGCACCCGCATCACGGTCCACGCGGTCTACCCTTCCCAGGAAGCACGGGACGGCATGGCCGCCTCCGGCATGGAAGGCGGCCTCGGCGAAGGCTACGAGCGGCTGGAGGAACTTCTTGCCGGCCGGACAGGTGCCAAGACCCCGCAGGAGGCATCATGACCAACGCACTGGAAGTCACCCATAGCGACGGCGCACCGTTCATCGACTACGTCCGCGAATTCGATTACCCCGCAGCCCGGGTCTTCGGCGCCCACGTGGACCCGGACGCGTACGCCGAATGGATCGGTCCGGACCGGCTGGACACCCGGATCGACGTCTTCAATGCGGTCCCGGGAGGCAGCTACCGGTTCGTGCAGACCGAGGGGACCGAGGAGTACGCCTTCCGCGGCGTCTTCCACTCCATCCGTCCGGCGGAGTTCATCCTGCAGACCTTCGAGTACGAGGGTTTCCCGGACCAGGCCAGCCTGGACTTCCTGAGATTCGAGGACCTTCCCGAAGGCCGGTCCAGGCTCGTGGGGCACTCGGTCTATCCATCGCTAGAAACGAGGGATAGTTTCGTGTCCTCGGGGATGGAATCCGGCATGGCAGCGGGCTACGACAAGCTGGAGCAGCTGCTGGCATTCGCGACCGACTGAACACGCTGAAGCCTTGGAGGAAGCATGGATTGGACCTTGGAAGTCATCACAGTCCCGGTCAGCGACCTGGACCGCAGCATCGCCTTCTACGGCGACCAGGTGGGGTTCGACCTGGACCACCACACCGTCAATGAGAACATGGCCTTCGCGCAGCTGACTCCCCCGGGATCGGGCTGTTCCATAGTCATCGGCAGCATTCCCGGCGTGGAGGAGATGGACCCGGGCTCCCTGAAGGGTCTGCAGCTGGTGGTTCCCGACGCCGCTGCCGCCCGGGAAGAGCTGGTCTCCCGCGGCGTGGAGGCCAGCGAGATCACCGTCCTGGACGAGCGCGACGGCGGCACCATGTTCTCCTTCGCCGACCCGGACGGCAACACGTGGGCAGTGCAGCAGATCCGTGCCCGGGCGGAGCATCCACTCATCCCCTTTGCCTCCCGCCCGCAGTTTGGTGAAGGAATCTAGCGGAACGCACCGAAGGCGGGAATGGCGGCGCCGCACCCGCGGTTTGCCCTGACATGGAAAACCAACAGCCCGTCCGCCAGCTGCGCCTGGTCGTGGAAGCCGAAGATTACGATGCCGCCCTGGCGTTCTACCGGGACGTCCTTGGCCTGCCTGAGCAGGAGTCCTACCAGGGCGAGGGGGATGCCCGCGTCACGATCCTGGACGCCGGACGGGCGACGCTGGAACTGTCTAATCCTGCACAGGTGCGCATGATTGACCGGGTCGAGGCAGACGGCCGGCCCAGCCTCAAGCTCCGGGTCGCCTTTGAAGTAGACGACGCCGCCGCCCGCACCCAGCGTGCGGTGGACGGCGGCGCCGAACTGGTCGCCGAGCCCCGGGAAACCCCGTGGCGCTCGCTCAACTCCCGGCTGAATGGGCCGGCCGGACTGCAGCTGACCCTGTTCCAGGAGCTCGGCGGCCAGGGCTAGCAGCTGCCGGCTAGGAGCTACCGGCCGCGGCCGTGACCGTGGCCCTTGCCGTGCCCCTTCCCGTGCCCCTTCCCGTACCCGTCGCCCTTCCCATGGCCGTGTCCCTGGCCCGGGCAGGGATCCCAGTCGCGGTCGTTGACGAACTCGGCCGGCTGGTACCTGATGAAGTCCGCCTCGCCCAGGCCCAGGGATTCAGCGCGGCGGTCCAGCTGCCGGGGTTCGGCTATGTTGGCCCAGCGTCCGGTGTCCAGGCGTTCATCCATCGCCAGTACTGCCGCAACGCGTTCGGCGTCCGTAAAGGTGCAGTGCCCGGTGCGTTCGATATAGGCCTGCCGCAGCAGCGGCGTCGCCCGGGCTTCGCGTACCGTCTCCCCGTATTCCTCGGTGTATTCCACGGGTGCCAGGATGTCTGCCAGGGTGTGCATGGTCAGCACCGGTATCTGCAGGTCTCCCTGCGGAGTGGAGGTCTCCGCCACCCATTCCAGCGCCCCGGGGTCCGGCGTGATGTCCGCCTCACCGGTGAGGGTCCGCAGGTCCGCCCGCAGGTCCAGCCCCGCGGCACGGTACAGCGTATCCACCTGCCGGCGCTGCGCGGATTCCTGCAGCAGCGACCGGTAGTCCACGCCCTCGTTCCAGCCGCTGTCCCCGTTGGCAGCCGTCACGATCGATACGCGCGCACCGACCACGAACGGGATGGTCTGCAGCAGCCAGTTGTACTGTGCTTCCTGCTGCGCGGCATAGTCCCGGTGATCCGGCGGGGTGTCCCCGCTGAACCAGGTGGGAGTGTTCATCAGGGCAGCTGCGAGCGCCAGCCGCGCCTGTCCGTCCGGCGTCGTTTGGGCCTGCTGCACTGCCTGCAGGAGCACCCCGGTAGTGGCGGCGGCTTCTTCTGCGGTGCGGAACCCGGTCAGCTGCACCTCCTGGCCGGGAAGGAGCAGTTCGGCGAGCGCATGGAGTCCGTCGAGCTGGTAGTTGTTGAGGTTGATCCCGCCGCCGAGCAGGCCACAGGTGCTCACCGCGCCGTCCACGCCGCTCTGCGGAGTTTCGGCAATCAGGCTGCTGACCAGTCCGCCCATGGACGTTCCGAACGCGATGGTCCGCGCCGGTTCGCCCGCTTCGGCCGAGAACGCAGCCAGCGTGTCCAACTGGTCCTGCACCGCGGTTCCCAGTGCCCAGCCCGCCGTAGCGTAGGACGACGCCGCCACCGCGAACCCGCGGTCCGTCAGCGCCTGGGCGGTGGAGTCGAAGCCCTGATCCCACGCCGGGTTGTCCGGGCCCGGCCGGAAGCCGTGACTGTAGAGCACCAGCTTTCCGTTCCAGTTCCGGGGCACTTCGGCAGCCCAGGTTGCTCCGTTGGCCAGTGTGCCGCCCAGTTCCGTGACTGGTTCGGCTGCCGTTGCCGTGGCCGGCGCTGCCATAAGTGCCAGTGACACGGCGACCGCGAGTGA
Source organism: Arthrobacter sp. 7Tela_A1 (assembly GCF_049311065.1). Classification (NCBI taxonomy): domain Bacteria; kingdom Bacillati; phylum Actinomycetota; class Actinomycetes; order Micrococcales; family Micrococcaceae; genus Arthrobacter; species Arthrobacter sp. 7Tela_A1. The sequence goes on from NZ_JAXIOO010000056.1 coordinate 10,538, forward strand.
TGTCAGTTTGCGCATGGTTCCGTCTGATCCCTTCTGCGTCTTTGCAGTTGATCCCGATCCCCCCGGTGCGGCCATCCTTCACGACGTCGGCGCAACCGGCAAGGGCAACGCACGGCCGCCCGCTTCCAAAGCGGCCCGTCCAGCTGAAACAATCACCGGGGATGTGCGCTGAGGCCGGAGGCGCGTCGAACCAGGGCCCCGGAAGCCCGGATGCAAGGAGACGGACATGCTGCTCGGAGACCACCTGCACCGCATTGGGAACGACATTGTTGCCGCCTACCTGGTGGTGACCGATGAGGGGATCACCGTCATCGACGCAGGCCTTGCCGGGCACTGGAAGGACCTGCAGCGCGAATTGGCTGCGCTGGGGCGCCCGCTCAGTGACGTGCGGGGAATCGTCCTGACCCACGGGGACACCGACCACATCGGGTTCGCCGAACGGATGCGCCGCGAGACGAGAATCCCGGTCTACGTGCACGCCGACGACGCCGCCCGTGCGCGCGGAACGGAAAAGGCGAAAGCGACCCTGGCCTCCGCCGGCCGGTTCCGGCTCAAGCCCACAGCGGAGTTCCTGGCCTATAGCGTCCGCAAGGGCGGTTGGCGCACCACCTACCTTGGCGACGTCGTGCCCGTCCAGGACGGGGATGTGCTGGACCTGCCGGGCTCACCGCGGATCATCGGACTTCCCGGCCACTCCCCCGGCAGTGTGGCGGTCCATGTCCCCCTGGCCCGAGCACTCTTCGTCGGCGACGCCCTCACCACCCGGCATGTTCTTTCCGGCAGGCCGGGCCTGCAGCCTTCTCCCTTCACGGACGATCCCGAGGGCGCCCTTGAGGTGCTGGACCGGCTCACCGGCCTGGCCGACGTCGACTGGGTACTGCCTGGCCACGGCATGCCCTGGAACGGTCCGGTCGACGCTGTCGCGGACGGAGTTCGTGCCGGCGCGTAACTGTGCCGGCACACAGGCACGCAGGCTGGCTAGAGCACCCCGATGTCCTCGTTCCACAGGGACGGGAATTCAGCCATGAAATCCTGCATCAGGAGGGTGCACGCCTGATCATCCAGGACGTCCACCTGGACCCCGCGTTCCCGCAGCAGATCCTCGGCACCCCGGTAGCTGCGGTTCTCGCCGATGACCACGTGCGGAATCCGGTACAGCAGGATCGCGCCGGTGCACATGTCGCACGGTGAGAGCGTGGTGACCATCGTGGCCTTTGTGTAGGCTCCGGCGGGCAGCCGTCCGGCATGCTCCAGGCAGTCCATCTCGGCATGGCGGATCACGCTGCCGAGCTGCTGCCTGCGGTTGCGCCCCGTGGACACGATCGCTCCGTCGACATACAGCGCGGCACCAATGGGAATTCCGCCTTCGGCCCGGCCCTTGCGGGCGGAATTCAGGGCAGGCAACAGCAGCTCCGACGTCATGGCCCCACCCTAGGAGCACGCACCAAAACTGGGAAGAGCCGCACCGGCATCATTTCCTGCCGCGGCGCGCCGCCGCCACAGCTTCCCGGACCGCTGGAGCCGTCTCGGATCCGAACCTGGCAAGCTCTCCGGCGTCGTCGCTGGCCAGGATGAAGCCGGAGATTCCGTAGTCCAGGGCCAGCTCCGTCAGCTGCTCGGTCCACCCCGCGGCATCCGAGGAAGGGCTGATGTTCAGCAGCCGCCGCACGTCCGACGGATCGCAGGCTGCCGAGGCGGCGCCGTCGTCAATGCGGGCGTTCAGCTCCGCCAATTCCTGCACACCTGCGCGCAGATAGCCCAGCGAGCCGATCCAGCCGTCAGCCAATTTCCCGGTAACGCGCAGCATCCGCGGTTTGTAGGCACCAAGCCAGATGCCGACGTCGTGCGCCGGCGCCGGCCCGCGCTTGGCGCCGTCCACCCGGTGGATCCGGCCGTCCAGCCGGAGCGGAGCCTTGGTGGAGACGTCCCAGATGCCGCGGATGATCCGGACGGCCTCTTCCAAGCCCGTGACGGCGTCTGGCGGGCTGAGCTTCTCTCCTCCCGCAGCTTCGATCGCCTCCCAGAAGGCCCCTGCCCCCAGACCGAGCTCCACCCGTCCGCCGCTGAGCAGGTCCAGGCTCGCCGCGCTGCGGGCCACCACGGTGGGCTGTCGCAGCGGCAGGTTCAGGACATCCGGCACCAGTTTCAGGCGGGTGGTGCGGGCAGCCACGTAGGACAGCAGGGTCCACGTGTCGAGGAACCGCGGCTGATACGGATGGTCCTGGAAGGCCGCCAGGTCGAGTCCGGCAGCCTCGGCGGCGACCGCCAGGTCCACGGCATGCTGCGGCGGCGCCGCTGCAGGAGTGATGAAGGCGCCGAAGAGCAGGTCTCGGCCGTAGTCGGGCATGTCAGGCTCCTCTGGCTCGCAGTGGTGCCCGCCAGTCTAGCCGCGGCGGCCTGCAGTGGATCATGCAACGGATCGGGCCCGGGGTTTGTAGGCTGGAAGGCGTGCTTCCTGTCCCGTCTCCCGCGTCCTCCGCCGGCGCCGGCCGTTATGCTCCCAGTCCCTCCGGTGAACTGCACGTCGGGAACCTCCGCACCGCCATGCTGGCCTGGCTCTTCGCCCGGAGCACCGGGCGGAACTTCCTGCTGCGCATTGAGGACCTGGACCGGGCACGCGCCGGAGCGGAAGCTGCGCAGGTGCGCGACCTCGCCGCCGTCGGACTCGACTGGGACGGTGAGGTAATCCGCCAGTCCGAGCGGACTCCCGTGTATCTGGAGGCGATCGCGAAACTACAGGCCGAGGGCAGGGTCTATGAGTGTTTCTGCACCCGTGCAGAAATCTCTGATGCGCCCCGCGCCCCGCACTCGCCGCCGGGGGCGTACCCGGGGACCTGCCGGAACCTCTCGGAAGCAGAGCGGGAACGACGCCGCCGCGAACGCCCGGGAGCGCTACGCCTGCGGGCCGGCGTGAACGAGTACACCGTGCATGACGCGCTGCACGGGGACTACACCGGAGCCGTGGATGACCTGGTGCTGCTGCGCAACGACGGGGTTCCGCCGTACAACCTGGCGGTCGTCGTCGACGATGCGGCCCAGGGCATTGACCAGGTGGTCCGCGGCGACGATCTCCTCTCCTCCACGCCCCGGCAGGCGTACCTCGCATCTCTGCTGGGGCTGCCGCCGGTGGAATATGTGCACGTCCCGCTGGTCCTCTCTGAGAGCGGGAAGCGGCTGGCCAAGCGCGACGGCGCCGTGACACTGAGTGCGCTGGCCGACGCCGGGATTACAGTGCCGGAAGCCACGGCAATGATCCTTGGGTCACTCGGGTTGCCCGGGTCCCTCCCGGAAGCGCTGGAGGTGTTCGATCCCCGGAAGCTCCCCCTGGAACCGTGGATCTTCACCCCGCCGGTGCGCTAGCCCAGCCCTAACCTTCCCGCCGGATCGGGTGTTAACTGGTGGGCATGCCCCTTACCGGTGAATATGTCCCCAGCACCTCCAAACGCTCCCGCGACCAGGCGGCGGAAATCGAGTCCTCCGGCGGTACCCGCGGCACTACCCTGCACGGCCGTCCGGTGGTCCTGCTGACCACCAAGGGGGCCAAAAGCGGCAAGCTGCGCAAGACGCCGCTGATGCGGGTTGAACACGACGGCGATTACGCGGTGGTTGCGTCCATGGGTGGCGCCCCGAAACACCCCGTCTGGTACTTCAATGTGAAGTCCCATCCCCACGTCGAACTGCAGGACGGTCCGCAGAAATGGGACATGCGTGCCCGCGAAGTCGCCGGCGAGGAGAAGGCTCTCTGGTGGGAGCGCGCCGTGGCAGCCTATCCCCCGTACGCGGACTACCAGGCCAGGACCGAGCGTGAGATCCCGGTGTTTGTCCTGGAAAGAATGGACGCCAGCTAGGGTTCGTGCCGGAATAAATGCCAAACTATGTAATTTGGGCGCCTAATTATAGAGGCATTTCGTAGGTATGTTAAGGGTAAACCTGGCATTCGTGGTTATTCTTGCCGTAATTGTGATTTAGGGACGATCTTTTGTAACGTGGCGGCCGGGGGGATAGGCCACCTAGTGACCGAAACCTACGAAAGGTCTCAATCCCTATGAATAAAACAACGAAATCGCTCAGCGTCGTTACTCTCTCGGCCCTCATTGGCGCCGGCGGACTCGGTACGGCAGCCGTAGCCACTCCGTCCCTTGCCCCGGCAGTGACCATGGAGACGGGCAACATCGTCTCGGACCCGAATGACCAGGTACTGGCCGAGATCTTTGCCGAGATCAACGTGTTCCGCGCCGCCCAGGGCCTGGCCCCGGTGAAGTACAACCCGGTGGTCTCCGGGGTCGCGCAGGGCTGGTCGGACCAGCTGGCCACGTCCGGAGCCTTCGAACACAACCCGGATTACGCCGGCTCGCCCGACCTGGCCGGCTGGACCAAGGCCGGAGAGGTCATTGCCTCGAGCCCGGAGCGCAGCGCCAAGGCAATGGTCCAGCAGTGGATCGACTCGCCGGGCCACAACGCCATCCTCAGCGATCCTGCCCTGAATACCATCGGCATCGGTGTGACCTTCAGTGACGGCGACCAGGCCATGTACGGCGTGGTGAACTTCTTCCAGTACTCGCCGGATCATGCGGCCACCGTTGAGGCTCCCGGCGCTGACGCTCAGCCTGCACCGGCGCCAGCACCCGAGCCTGCTCCTGAACCCGAGCCGGAGCCTGCACCAGAGCCGGAATCGGCGCCTGCTCCCGCGCCTGCTCCCGCTCCGGAACCTGCGCCTGTCCCGGCCCCTGCTCCCGAGCCAGCACCTGCACCGGTTCCCGAGCGCGAGCAGCCGATCGTCAACAATCCCACCACTCCGGACGGCAAGGATTGCTGGCCCAAGGGAGACCGTGACGGCCGGGGTGAAGCACACCGCGGGGAAGCACACCGCGGGGACCGCGGCGGCTGGAACGATCCCGGACGAGGCACTGATCCGAACACCGGCCAGACTGCGGCTTGGAACCACGGCGGGCACCACGGACACCGCGGTGGTCACCACGGCGGCGGCCACGGCGGTCACCACGGCGGCCACTACGGTGGCGGCCATGGTGGTCACCACGGCGGCGGCAACCATGGCGGCGGCGGTCGCTAACCGACGCTAGCCCGCTCGGTGGAAGCACTCCCTCCCCCTGAACTTCGCGCCCGGCACCAGCTGCCGGGGCGGGCAGGGCGTCCGCCGCGCCGGGGCCGGGCCTGGACCCGAGCACGCGAC